>JBDTZD010000346.1:0-5773 GCA_040005335.1 Pyrinomonadaceae bacterium
TGCCGCGCCTTTCGTCATCAACATAAACTTCCGCACCGACGGGAGCGAGAATTACCAACCGCCCGATATTAGTTGGATTCTCCGGGATTTTAGCTGCTTTTTCAACTGCTGCCGAGAGTTCTTCAATCCAGTCTGAAACTGTTGCCGGACGATTATCAGGAACCGTTTCGAGCGCATGCATAATGGCACGCTCGATTTCCGGGGCAATGTCGGAGCGCAATTTCGAGAGCGGCGGGGGCTGCTGCGTCATTTTTGACGAAATAATTTGCATCAAATCGCCAGTAAAGGGAACACGTCCGCCAAGCATCATATATGCAATCGTGCCGAGTGCGTAAATATCGGCGCGACCATCGATCGGAAGTTCAGAATGCATCTGTTCGGGCGCCATAAATTCGGGCGTCCCAATAATTCCGCGCGACGCTGGACCCTGTTTCGCGCTGATTTCAGCCGCCGCATCTCCTACCATTTTCGCCAATCCGAAATCACCGACCTTGATAAAACCGTCATTGATCTTTTTGCCGGTTCTCAGCAAAAAGATATTGGCAGGTTTTAAATCACGGTGGAGAATCCCGGCTTCGTGAGCGGCTTCAACTCCGGCGGCCATTTGTTTGAGCAAATTGAGGGCGCGGGTTGCCGCCAGCGTTCCTTCGCGACGCAGTAAATCGTGCAAAGTGTCGCCTTCGACATATTCCATGACAAGAAAGAAAACGCCTTCGGCGCTCTTCCCGAAATCGGTAACATCAACGACGTTCGGATGGCGAATCGAAGCGGCGGAGCGTGCTTCGCGTTCAAATCGCGCAATGGCTTCGCCTTCCTGTAAATCTTCATTAGTCAGTAAATCCGGGCGGACAGTTTTGACGGCGACATGACGGGTGCCGAGATTTTCATCACGGGCAAGATAAACCTGCCCCATTGCCCCGCGCCCCAAGCGTTTTTCGATAAAGTAACGCCCTGCGAGACATTGCGAACCAGGTATGATTTGTTTGGTTTCTGCGTCGTGAAATTGGCAGGTGAGCGTGTCTTCACCGTAACAAGTTCCGCATTTAGGACATTCGCGCATAAAATCAGCCGGGAAAATTCTGACTCGAAAAGTCGAGCTTTGCAAGTTGAACGCAAAAACAAAAACAAATTGCAGGAATCCAAATCTCTAAAAAGTGATGATGTCGGGAATATAGCGGATCTCAAATTCGCGAACTAACAAATCAAAAGCCCGCGCGTCGGGCAAGGACGCTTCCTCATTCCCGCCCTTGCCCGACGCGCGGGCTTTTAATTTAACCGCCCTCTCAAAAATTGATTGAATAACAGTTAACCTTGCGAGAAACTTCCCATTTGACTGAAGGTGTAATCCTGCAAATTCAACATTTCATCAAGCAAATCCAGCATTCGCGCCATAGTTACAAGTTCATCAGTGGCACGATTGACCTGATCTGGAGATAGCTCCATTCCGCCTTCGGTCAGCAATGATATAAAACTTTCTTCGCGCTGCTGTTGTTCCGTATCCTCTTGTTCACCGTTTTGTTGATCACGCTCGCGGCGGACAAATTTGGCGAGCCGGCGTGTTCTCTCGCGTTGTTTTGAAAGCAGCCCTCGCATTGTCGCGCGGCGCATGGCGGGCGTCAAATGTCTTAAGGCTTCGCTGTTGCCAGGCGGGGCGGTCAACGCGCCTGCTATGGTCGGCTGCAAATGTAGTCCAAGCAGTTTGTCAGTTGCTGAAATTCCCGCCGATGAACGGAGCTGGTCGGCGGCGTCTAATTGTGATCTATCACGCCCCGTGACCGCATCAGAGAAAATTTTCTCGCTTGGCAATTGCGGCAAAACATTCGGCTGTCCGGTTTCGCCCGGCTGTCCGACTGGCAAATTGATTGTACTTTCAGTCTGCCCGGCGTTTTTCATTGTCGCGTTGGGCATTTCGACCGGTTTCGCCTGATTTAAATTGGGCGATGGCAAACCGCCGTTTCCGATGCTTTTTATATCAGCCATTCAAATTAAACTCCAGATTTTTCAGACATTTCAAAAACCCAGCGGAGAACAACGGCAACCGCTTCGTAAAGCTCTTCAGGGATTTCCTCATCAATCTCGAGCTGGTACAAAGTCCTGGCCAGAGGAACGTCGCGAGTAATCGGCACGCCCGATTCCTCGGCAATTTGGCGAATCTGCGCTGCCATGTAATCCGCACCCTTGGCGACCACAACGGGCGCCCCCGACGAACCGTTTTCGTATTTGAGAGCAACTGCCAGATGCGTCGGATTAGCAACTACGACATTGGCGGTTTTGACAGCGGCAGCGATGCTTTGAGAAATAATCTCGCGGTGAAGTTGGCGGCGGCGCGCTTTGATATACGGGTCGCCTTCCATTTCCTTCCACTCTTCTTTGACTTCCTGCTTGGTCATTTTTAATTCTTTGCGGTGCATAAAATACTGCAGAAAATAATCCGCGCCGCCAATAATCAGAAATGCCAAACCAACGGTGAAAAATATTTCCAAAACGAGGTTGACGATAAACGCCACCGCCACCGGAATAGGCTGCTGCGTCAGTTTTATCAAATCGCTGACCGAACCGGATAAAACATAACCTACGACTGTCGCCGTGATGATAATTTTCAAAATAGTTTTACCGAGCTCGATGTAAGACTTCATTTTGAAAAACTTGTTTTTGAAACCTTCAACCGGATTGATCTTTTTGAGATCCGGTTTAACTGCTTCGGGAGCAAAGAGCGAGCCGACCTGCACATAATTGGCGGCAAACGCGACTAAGACCATTACACCCAGCAGCGGCGCGAGCGCCAGAATAAACAGTTTTAATCCCGCCCCGAGAGCAGCTAAAGCAGTATATTGCGTAAAATCGCCGCGATAAGAGACGGCATAAACAATTTGATCTTGAAATAAATTTCTAAACAGTTCGCCCCAGTAACCGCTTAACACATACATCACACCAACCGCCGAAATCAACATAATCGCTGACGACAAATCCTGACTTTTAGCAACTTGACCTTTTTTCCTCGCATCGCGCAGTCGCTTACTGGTCGGTTGTTCGGTTTTTTCTCCGGTGCTTTGTGCCATTGTATAGAATTTTCAGAACCTTCTTAGTAAATTGTCAATCCGCGTTTAGCAACGCTTTATTTTTTTTTCAATCGTTCCAAAATTTTCTTTAATTTCATTCCGAGAAATGGATCGTCAGCAACAAAATCGCTTAATTCTTCGATCATTCCGTTAACTTTTTCCTGTTTGCGGAACTTTTCATTAATCCGCGAATTAATCAAATAACGAGCTGATTCACGGATTGCGGCAAGAGCTTGTCCTGGAGTTGATAAATCAGCGTTCGAGGCTATTTGCCGCAAACTTTGCATCGAAACGCTCTCGGCTCCATCCGCTCCGTCACCTCCGCTGGCAGCAGCCGTTTCAAGCGCGTCAAGCTGCGAAGCAAATTGCCCGCCCGTTATGGATTTTTGTAAATCTTTTGAATCAATCGGTTCGAGCGATTCTGCACCGCTGCTCAAAGCCGAACCGGGTCTTTTTACTGACATTGCACTTCTGCCCCCGAATTAAAATTATGCTTAAAAATATTATTTTGAATTACTGATTAATCTTTTACAAGATTTTTTTGTCGTCAGTGACTACTCGACAGTTTCAACTTCTTCAAATTCCTCCGGTTGGACTACGAGCGAAGTCGAAGTACCGCGTCGTTTGCGTAAAAAATAAACCAGAAACACTGAACCCAAAATTATCAATAAACCTACGCCGCCAATCAGTATTAACCGTCCGACATTGGTATGAGTAGATTTTTGAATGGGGCGCACCGGATTGTAAACGGGTTTGACCGTTACTTTTTCGGGACTGAGGTTTTGAACGCTTCCGGCAACCAAATTTTTCAGCTCCTGTTCGGTAAAGCCAGGTTCCTGATTTTTATAATTGATGATAACCGAGGCGGATGCCGGATATGGATTAATAGTGATTTCTTTTTGAGGCTCAACGAAAATAACATCAACACAGGTCACGCCGGGCAGTTGTCGCAACTGACGAATAATATTTATTTTTAGCTGGCGTTGGATTTTAGCGCGTTCCACTTCCACCGAAGCCATATAACCGCCTGATTCAATCGGCGGCGGATCACTCAACGGCAGGCAATTGTCATGTAAAATCTGAATTGCTGTCATGTAATCGTCGCTGCCTCCGAAAAAATCCCCTTGAGTAGATATTTGATATTGCCTAACATTATTTACCGTGACTTCACTTTTGACCGCATCAATATCATTTTCGTGTAAGACATTAATAATTTCGTTGGCTTCGGAATCGTTTGGGACGGTCGCCAATTGTTTGGTAGCGCAACCGGTGAAAAATACAGATGAACTAAGTGCCAGCAAAAACAACCCCGCACGGTAAAAATTCAAAATTTTTCCAAGCTTTTTCATAATCATCATCACAAAGCCGTGAAAACCAGTCCGTTTGATTACTTGTGATGCTTATTCTAACTTTTGCGAAGAGATTTTGACAGCAAAACCTTTCGCTAATATTATCTGGTCGTTTAGGCACAAGTTTCTTGTGAACAGGGATAACTTGACTAAAATATTTGTTTAAGCTGGTCAATGGCAACCTCGGCCGGCGATTTTTCGTGAGTTCCTTGCTTCAAAAAATCGTTCACGGCATCGAGTTTGGCAAGCGCGTAATCAACTCGTTTATCGCTGCCTTTTTTATAAGCCCCAATCAAAATCAAATCTTTCTGGGCTTCGTAAGTTGCCAAAACCTCGCGCAGTTTACGTGCTGCTTCGACGTGCGAAGCGTCCGTCACCGAACTCATAACGCGCGAAATTGAATTGCCGACATCAATTGCCGGATAATGCCCGGCGGAAGCCAAATTGCGAGATAAAACTATGTGACCATCAAGAATAGAACGCGTTTCGTCGGCAATCGGCTCAGTCATATCGTCGCCTTCAACCAGAACCGTGTAAAAAGCCGTAATCGAACCTTTATCAGAGTTTCCCGTCCGCTCCAAAAGACGCGGCAGTTCGCTGAAAACAGAAGGCGGGAAACCCGCACGCGCCGGAGGCTCACCGGCCGCTAGCCCGACTTCGCGCAAAGCGCGGGCAAAACGCGTTACCGAATCCATCATCAACAAAACTTTTTTGCCTGAATCGCGAAAATATTCGGCGACGGCGGTTGCCACATAAGCGGCTTTTTGCCTGACGAGCGAAGGCTCGTTTGAGGTTGCTACAATGACGACGGAACGTTTTAGACCTTCTTCGCCCAAATCCTGTTCGAGAAAATCCCTGACTTCGCGCCCGCGTTCGCCGATCAGCGCAATCACGTTGATTTCGGCTTCAGTATTTCGCGCCAGCATTCCGAGGAGCGTTGATTTACCGACGCCCGCCGCGGCAAAAATTCCGACGCGCTGCCCTTCGCCCACCGTCAGCAAACCGTCCAGCGCGCGGATGTCAGTTTTTAATTTTTTAGTGACGCGCCGCCGTTTCATCGCATCGGGGGGGCGCGCCATTACCGACCGCTCGACCGCGTTTTCAATTGCGCCCTTACCATCTGCCGGATCGCCGAGACCATCCAGCACACGCCCAAGCAAACTATCGCCGACCTTGACGGTCAACTGCATTCCGGTCGGCACGACTTCGGCGCCCATGGCGACATCCGCGATTTCGCCAAGCGGCATCAAAATAGCTTCCGAACCGCGAAACCCGACTACTTCAGCCCGCAGAGGTTTGGTGCGCTGAGGTGAATAAATCAGACAAACTTCGCCGACCCGCGCACCCGGCACGGCAGCGCGAATC
>JBDTZD010000237.1:0-5762 GCA_040005335.1 Pyrinomonadaceae bacterium
ATTGAAAGGTAAAAATGAGTTGGCTTGATAACGGAGAAATGTTTACGAATATCGCTGAGTTTTTGGCGGAAGATTTGGGACGCGGTGACATCACAACGCGGTCGATTGTGGCTCGCAACGTCAGCGCGTCGGGTAGGTTTTTGGCGAAAGAGCCAATGGTAGTTTGCGGTTTGGAGGTGGCCGAAGCTGTCTTTATGCACCTTGACCCGGAGCAGCCCGAAATGGAATCGTTTGTGACCGAAGGCGAGGAGGTCGAAGCCGGAAAGATTTTTGCGCGAATGACCGGATTTGCCGACGTGTTGCTGGCAGGAGAGCGCACGGCGCTTAATCTAATTCAGCGAATGTCGGGTATTGCAACTTTGACTAAGCAATATGTTAAAGCTGTCGAAGGCACGAAAGCCCAGGTCGTAGATACGCGCAAGATTACGCCGGGTTTGCGAATGATTGAAAAATACGCGGTCTCAATCGGCGGCGGGCGCAATCATCGGTTTGGTTTGGATGATGGAGTTTTAATCAAAGACAACCACATCGCGCTCGCCGGTAGCGTCAAAGAAGCGGTTCGCCGAGCCAAGGAAAAAGTCGGACATTTGCATAAAATCGAAGTCGAAATTTCTAATTGGGCGCAGCTCCGCGAAGCGATTGAAGCAGGCGCGGACATTGTTATGCTCGACAATCAAACGCCGGACGAAGCTGCTAAATTGGTTGAAATGACTAGGGAAATGAACCCGCAGGTTTTAACCGAAGCATCCGGCAACATTAGTCTCGAAAACATTCGAGCCTTTGCTGATGTCGGCGTGGATTTGATCAGCGTCGGCAAAATCACGCACTCGGCGCGGGCGATGGATATTTCTTTTAAAATTCAGACTACCTAAAGCTTAAAAATTGGTGGCGATGAAGGCGGGAAATCCGTCGGCAGAACTTTTGGATTTTCTTTGCTGCTCAATAACAGCATTTCCGCATCTGGTTTGAGAAAAGGCGTCAACCAAATCAAAACGGTTGAAACAACGAGCGCAATTGTGCAAGCCGCGCCGCCTTCGATTCCGTAGTGTCCACCGGTCAACCAAGTCGGACCTTGATCAATTCCTCGCCAAACAGGTTCGGGTGCTATTTGTGTGATGCCGCTTACCGGCAAACCTAAAATTGCCGCCATTGTCCAGTTCCAAGCCCAGTGCAATCCAAACGGGAACCATAAGTTGCGTGTTTTCAAATAAGCAATAACAAACCAAACACCTGCTAAACCAGTGTTTATCAAACCAAAGATGGTGACGTTTTGGTTGCTTGAATGCACCCAGGCGAAAAGCAAGGAACTCACTAAAGCTCCAACCCAAATCAATTTCGCCCGCGCGAATGTCTGCAGCGGATAACCTCTAAACAAAGCTTCTTCGCCCGCCGCGCTAAACGCGAAAACAACCGCCGAAAGCAAAACTGTCTGGATAATAGAACTTAGATTCGCGGATTGGTTAAACGTCAGAGTAAGCCCACCGCCAAGCGCGGCAATTCCGGTAGCCAGCAATAGCGAAATTGCGCCAAACAAAACGCCGAAAATCAAATCCCGCCACCAAAATCCGCAGAGGCTCCAACCGAGCGAGCGAAACGTCAAACCCTCTATTCCTTTTGCACAAACCCAGCCTATAAAAATTGCCACCAGCAGGAGAACCGAAGACGTGATAATAAAAGCTGTTTGGAGTGTCAAGATGTTTTCCGGCGATGCGTCTAAAATTCCCAACACACCATTAACAAATGTCAACAAAATAGCCGTTAACATCAAGAACAGCGCGCAAAAAACGCTTGCCCGCCAACCGCTTCGCAAGCGTCCGAGAGAATTAAAAAAGATAAATGAAAACGGCATTGAGTTATCGGCAAATTTTATTTAAAGTTCGATTATATTTGAATTTATCTCAAAATACGTGGAGGCAGAAAGTCCGGAGATATTTAGCAGTTGTATTTGACAAATAGAAGCCCGGTTTTGTATTTTAGAAACTTCGCTTGTGACTCAAGTTACAAGCTGATGTTTGAAGTTCGAGGTTTAAGCTGGAGACGCTCTCAAAACTTATCTGGCTCAAAACCTATCTGAAAGAAAGCCTTAGTAAAAACAGCATAAGTAGTGACTTTCTCCTTAAAATGGCTTTCGTCAGGTACACTTCAAATTTTGCGTCGCGTTCGTCTAGGGGTCTAGGACACCGCCCTTTCACGGCGGTAACACGGGTTCAAATCCCGTACGCGATACCATCCTTTCGCAACCATTTTTAGTTCAACTTTCATCATACTGCCGTCGTGATTTATATTAGAATCACGACGGCAGTTTATTTGCTTCATAATTTTCTTAAAAATATACAATGCGAAAAAAATATAATTGGGCTATTTTTACATCTTTTTTGTTGATTCTTCTAATGAGCGCAGTTCCGACATCAGCGCAAACAAATGGTGCGCGCACCACGAGCGACACCATAATAATTTTGCCATTTGAAAACACTTCGGATCTAGCAACTTATAATTGGGTGGGTGAAAGTTTTGCCGAAGCTCTGACAGATTTATTTGGTCGCCTCGAAGCGCGTGGCGCAGGCGGTTTACGAGTCATTTCCAACGACGAACGCAAAATCACTCAGCAAAAACTACGCTTGCCGCTAACGACGCTCCCAAGTTTAGCGACCTCTATCAAGCTTGCGCAGCAATCAAAGGCAACGCTGTTGGTTTTAGGCAGATATAACGTCACGCCCGCGCAGGGCGAGGTGGCTACCAATTTGCGCGTTACTGCCAGAGTTGTCCGCGTCCAAGACGGTGCTTTTGTCGGTGAAATTTTGCGCGACGGGCGCACCGTGATGCGCGAAATTGATTTGGCTGATGCGATTTCTAAACTGCAAACATTGCAGGGTCAAGTTGCTCATCAAATTCTCTACCAGCGCGAGGGGAATAGTCTTTCGTTATCGCAAAATGAAGTTGTCGAAATGTCAAAACGTGTTCCTTCACAGGCATTTGAAGCTTATGTTAAAGGAATGCTCACGCCCGACGGTATAATGACGGCGAATAATGAACCCGCTCGCGCCAATTTTTTTAAAAATGCTTTGCGCCTTTATGCCGAGGAAAAAACTGACGAGGTTTATCCGCAGGCAGCACTCGAACTAGGACACTTTTATTTAGGACAAAACAATTTTCAAGCCGCTGAAGAATATTTTTCCAAACTCAAACCGAACGATCCTTATTATCCGGAAGCAGCTTTTTACGCTGGTATGATGCAATGGAATTTAAATAATAAAGAATTGGCTCTGCAAACATTCCAACAGCTCGCCAACTTTACAAAGCTAACAGCGGCTTATAATAATTTAGGGGCAATTTCGTTGCAAACGGCGCAACAAAATAAAACCGAAAAGAAAAACGATTTGCTAGAAGACGGTTTAAAATATCTTGCCGAAGCTGCCAAATCTGCACCGGATGACACTATCGCTAAATTTAACTACGGATATGCGCTTTTTGCGGCGCAACGTTACAAAGAAGCAACTGAAGTGCTGCGCGAAACCGTTACGCAAGATCCGCGCGATGGTCAAGCCTATTTTTTGCTTGCCAAAACACTCGAAAAAACCGGCGATTTGCAAGCTGCTACTGAGCAAGACAACCAGGCCAGGCGTTATCTCTCCACTTACGCGAAAAATCAAACCGAGTGGCAGAAAGCGCAAACGACGGGGGATATACCGTTTCGTCTATACAAAACTTTTAATCGTCTAGATTATTTAAATCTGACTCGTCAAAAGGATATGCCGCAGCTTGCATCAGGAGAAAATGAGTTGCAAAACAAATTGCAAAAGGCGCGGGAACTTTACCAAGCTGGACGTGATGATGAAGCTCTTTCGGAATTGCGTCAATTTCTCGTCAAAGATTCAATGAATGCCGAGGCTTATTTGCTGATCGGCAAAATTCATCTGAGGCGAGGGGACACCGAAGCCGCAGTGAGCAACTTGAAAACGGCTATTTTTTGGAAAAACGATTTAATCGAAGGTCACATTGCGTTAGCCAAAATTTTTCTTGAGCGCGGAGACTTTAATCAAGCCACTACATACGCGAAAAACGCTTTGCAACTCGATCAAAACAACCAAGAAGCCATCGCCTTAGTACGACAAATCGAGCGTCGCACAAAATAGCCGAATTAAATTTATCGTGTTAACCGAACCGCTGCTAAAACTGTGGCACGCAAAGTGCATTTAGCAAACACGGCTAGCTTGCTAGATTTGAAAACTTAAAAAATTTCTCGATCAAACAAGACCCCGCCGCCTTCTCCACTTCGAGTGCTGCTTGCCGCTGCGCTTGACTACCTTCCGAGCGTTCCCTCAGTTTCTCCTTCCAAGTTTTCGAGCCCGACCATAAAAAGGTCGGGCTTTCCTCATTTTGGCTTAATTTTTTGTTTCTAACCACATAATGACTGATGAAGAATGATTTTACTTCAAATTGACACTATCTTGTGTGAGTTTTCCTAGAACTGTCTAAATTAATAGAAGCGTTGTTGATTTTCTCAAAGTTTTGCGCAAAATGCCTTATAGTATAACCTTCTGCGTCATCAGCGACTGCTGGTTTCCGTTTGAGCTAACAAAATTTGCTTTGAGCTCAAATCAAGTTAAAATCAATAACTATGACGGATTCCAGAATTTCGGTAACAGCCAAAAATCCACTTTTTTTGATCAGTCTCATTCGTGAAATTTTCGTCTTTCCGCGTTGGCAGGATGCGATGTTGTCGTTGTTATCAGCGGTTTTATTGATTTTAGCGTTTCCCAATTTTGAGTTGTGGTTTGTGACCTGGTTTGCGCTAGTGCCGATGTTTGTTGCAATCGAGCGAAATAAAAACTCGACGGCAAGAAGTTTTTGGCTCGGATTATTGACAGGGAGTGTTTTCTATTTCGGTTCATGCTGGTGGCTCACCTATGCGCCAATTCGCTACGGCGGGCTGCCCGCTCCGTTAATTTATCTTTTATTTATTCCCGTCACTGTTGCCGCCGGATTCTTTACGGGAATTTTTGCCGCAATTTTGGCACGTCTAATGTCAAAATTTGGACACTATGCAATTTTTTTGACGCCATTCATTTGGACGGCTTGTGAACTTGCGCGTTATTGGCTGACCGGCAACGCTTGGAATGCGCTTGGATATTCACAGGCATTTGTACCTTCGGCAATTCGTGCGGCTGAATATGGCGGAGTTTTTTTAATAAGTTTTTTACTAATCATCCGAAACGCTCTTGTTTTCTTTGTAATCATAAACAAAGGAAATGTGTTGACGTGGAAAAAAGCGCTGCCTGTTTTTGGGATAATCTTATTACTAGCTTTGAAATCTCAAATACTCAAACCGCATGATGCTTCAAATACACCTCAGGAATCTTCAGTCGTCGTCATTGCGTTGCAGCCAAATGTTCCAATGAGCGGTTTAACGTATGAAAAATATTTTGATTTGCGGCAGCGTCACGTCGAAATGGCAGAAGCGGCTTTGCGCGAAGTTAACACCAAGCCTGAATTAAAAGATTTGCGAAAGATTCTCGTGTTTCCTGAATCGCCGATGAGTTTTCAATACGCGCAGGATTCTGAATTTCGAGAATTTGTTCAGGCTTTTAACGTGCGCAATCGTGTTTCGCTTATCTTCAATGGCTGGGAGCCGACTGCGCAGGGCGAAGGGTTGACTAATTCAGCTGTTATGATTAATGAGCGCGGCGAAAAAGTCGCACAGTATGATAAAATCAGGCTCGTTCCGTTTGGCGAATATATCCCGCAGTGGATTCCGTTTAGCA
>JBDTZD010000312.1:0-53537 GCA_040005335.1 Pyrinomonadaceae bacterium
CGACGCCGTGTCGTTGCGTCGGATACGGCATAAACTCAAACGACTTTCCGGCTTTTTGCAATGCATAAATAAGCTGCATCGCGTTTTGCAAATGCACATTATCGTCAATTGCGCCGTGAATCAGCAACAACTTTCCGCTCAAATTACCGGCTGCCGCCGTGACGGAAGATTTTCTGTAGCCTTCCGGGTTGTTTTGCGGAGTTTTCATATAACGTTCGGTATAAATTGAATCGTACAAAGACCAATCCGAAACGGTTCCGCCGGCGATTCCCATTTTCCATGATTTACTGTGTGTTAAGGCAAACGCAGTCATATAACCGCCAAAGCTCCAGCCATGCAAACCGATTCGTGACGCATCAACAAAAGGCAGGGTTTTGAGATAAGAAATGCCGTCCTCCAAATCCCGCAGCTCGCTTTCGCCAAAGTTTTTATAAACTCCGTATTCCGATTGAACGCCCTTGCCGGAAGCCGTTCGATTGTCGCAAATCCAAATAATATAGCCTTTTTCGGCGAGCAGCTGATACCACATTCCGGTTGCGCCGAGCCATTCGTTTTGCACTTGCGGCGCATGCGGACCGGAATAGGTAAATTGTATCACCGGATATTTTTTGCTTGAATCAAAATCCGCTGGTTTAATCATCAGAGCTTCCATCTGAAAACCGTCTCGCGTTTTGACCTGGATAAATTCAGTTTTGCCGAGTTTATATTTTGGCATATCTCGTGAAAAATCCTGGCGGTCGGTTAATTTAATAGGCGAACCGTCAGCATTATACGGACTAGCTTGCGGCGGAGTATTGACGTCGCTGTAAAAGTCAGTAAAGCGAGTAAAGTCTTTGCTGAATGACACTTCATGCGAACCAGAGCCAGTTGAAATTTTTTGGAGACCGCTGCCGTCCAATTTAATGCGGTAAACTTGCGGCGCAATTGTCGAATCCTTCGTGCTGCTAAAATAAACGAAGCCGTTTTTTTCGTCAACGCCATACAATTCGCGTACTTCCCAATCGCCCGAGGTTAGAGGCTTAATAAGTTTTCCGTCGGGCGCGAAATGGTAGATATGTTTCCAGCCGGAACGAGCAGCCGATTGCCAGACAAATGAGCCATCTTTTAAATAAGTTGGGTTATCAATAACCTCAACCCACGCCGGAGAGGTTTCCTTAAAAAGCGTTTTGGTCACGCCGGAATTGCGGTCGGCAGCGTTTAAATCAAGAAAATTTTGCTCGCGATTTTGCGCCTGGTAAACGATGCGTGTCGCATCCGGCGACCATGTGACGCGCGAAATCAAAAAATCTTCCGGTTTATAATTTGCCGTGTCCACAAATTTGATTGCTCCAGTTTTAATGTTTGCCACGCCAAGTTTGACAATCGGATTCGGGTCCCCGGCTTTCGGATACGGCGTGTCTTCGACAACTTGTTCGGCGGGATTGTTTGTTTGCGATATGTGGTTGACAACGGCAAATTTCGGCACGCTTGATTCGTCTGTTCGTAAAAAAGCAATTGCGGTCGAATCCGGCGACCACCAGTAACCGCGTTTATTGCCGCGTCCGTAAAGTTCTTCTTCATAAACCCAGTCAAGATAGCCGTTCAAAGTATTTTCGTCGCCGTCTTTTGTCAATTGCATTTCTTTGCCCGTCGCAACTTCCGTAACATATAAATTCATGCCGCGCACAAAACTAGCGTATTTGCCGTCGGGACTGACATCAGCTTCGAGTTTTTCGGCTGTCTCAGTCGAAAGATTTTTATCCTGGCGTTTAAAGTTGAAATTGTTCGCCCCGTTTAATTTCAAAGTCAAAGGCGCGCCGCCACCAAATTCAGTAGCGTTTTCCAAATCGAAAATTTCGTTGATTGTTAATAGTTTATCCTGCGCTTGCGCACCTGAAGCAAGCGCGACAAACAAAGTCAGACAGAGCAGGAATGTTTTTTTCATATTGTATTGGATAGCGATTCAGTCCGCTTGGTTAATAAATTGAATCGCTTTGCGATTGTTTTGACGCCGATATCAAATTGGATGCTTGCCGGAAATACGCGAAAACCAGAGGTAAGGTTTTAGTTTGGAGGTGAAATTGAGAGCGTAAAGTTTGGAACAACTTCACCAACTTGCTCGCCGCGCCAGTTTTTAATTGAAAGATGCGCAAAATGCCTCAAAGTTTCAGATTTTTCCGGGTTAATTATTTCGAGTTGTTTCAAAATTTCCAGCGTGGCGACGGGGCGGGCGCGACGGTCTTCGCCGTCCTCAATTTTGAGCGCAATTCCGAGCCCTCGTTTGTATCGCGGCGAAGGCAAAACGCCCGCTGTATATACGCCTTCAGCACCGATTTTTGAGATGATGAGCCCGCTCGCGGCGCGCATAATTTCCGTATCCAATCTTTCCGTGAGACTGCCGCCGATCATTTCCGGGTAATCCATCATTGCCGAGACGATGCGGCGACAGGCTTCGCGCAATTCCGCATCAAAATCTTTTGGCGGAAAAACCAATTTGGCGTACATCTGTGCCATCGTCAGAAGCGGCATGGCAAAATTTGGGACTGCACAACCATCAACTCCCACGCTTATTTGCTCACAATTCAAATCAGAAAAACTTTCGATAGTCTTAAGAATTTCAGCTTGAATCGGATTTTCCGGCAATTCGTAAGTCTCAATATTTGCGCCAATGTGTTTAGCAAAAGCGAGCATACCGGCGTGTTTGCCCGAACAATTATTGTGCAGTTGCGTCGGCGATAGGTGTTCGGCAATCATTTTTCGGGCTAATTCCTGATTAAAAGGGTCATGCGCTCCGCAATGCAAATCTTTCTCGCTCAATCCGGCTTTAGCAAGAATTTTGGCCGCCGTTTCGGTGTGCAACGGCTCACCGCTGTGCGAGCCGCAGGTGATAGCAATTTCGCTCATCGTCAAACCAAAGCGTTCCGCCGCGCCGCTCATCACAAACGGAATCGCCTGAAACGGTTTTGCCGCCGAACGCATAAACGTCACGGTTTCAGGATTGCCGAGCGCGCAAACAAGCTCGCCGTCACCGTCAACGATTGCCAAATGTCCGCGATGTATTGATTCAATAACTGAGCCGCGCCGGACTTCAACTAAAACCGCGGAAGAATTTTGAGCCATTGGTTGAAAAGCAAAAAACTGAACGGCGATTATAACATGCTTCAATCTTCAACTTCTCGCTTGTAAATTGAAAGATTTTCAAAGTGTTTAGCCTGTTCACTCCAACGCAAATGTATTGGGATAGCTAGTAAGGAACCTAAGCAAAGGTAAAATATCATCGTGCCAAGCCTTTGCCAACGCCATCCAAAAACTTCATCACAACTTGTACAAGTGCAGTCATATTCAGGATATAGTTTGTAACTTTCGTCGTACTGCGTACCAAACCTACAAACGTCGAACGAAAGGGCAAAAGAAAACACAGCTATCAACAGCAAGTTTCGGATAGTTTTGTCCATAAGACGCCTCCGAAATATTAGACACGAGTTTCAAACTTTTGTTCCTTCGATTTGAAAATCCCGAATGTCTTTGAAGGGTTTTTCGCGGTCTGTGAAATCAGGGCGGTAATAATGCGAAGCACCGTTGTATTCTTGAATCCAGCCCGTTTCCATTTCTAAATCTTCTAAAACTGCAACGGCTTTGTCCCATTCGCGCTCTGAAATACGGCGCGAAAGCAAAACATAACGTGAATCAGTAGCGGCTTTGTTTGTCGCGTAATATTGCGCCATTAATGAAATGGCAACGTCGGGTGATAATTCTCTTTTTATCCAGCGCAGATTTTCTCCAATTTCTGCTAAATCATTTGGCAAAACCAGCAATCGAATTACCAGACCGCGCTGCAAAATGCCGTCTTCGGAATAAACTAATTTATCGCCGGTTTGCCGAAACATTTCTTTGATCGCAGCGCGCGCGAATTTAGCGTATTCGCGCACCTTTGAATATTCAAATCCGGCAGCGTCGTCAGCATATTTTAAATCGGGCAGATAAACGTCAACTATTCCGTCGAGCAGTTTTAAAACCTCAACCGAATCATATGCGTTGGTGTTATAAACAATTGGCAGGCGTAATCCGTTTTGGGCGGCGATAAAAATCGCCCGCGCCATTTGCGCCGCGAAATGAGTCGGCGAAACAAAGTTGATGTTGTGGCAACCTCTGGCTTGTAGCTCGAGCATCATTTCTGCCAGCCGTTCATGAGTTACTTCGTTCCGTTTTTGCTCGCGCCAGGTCTGCGAGATTTGATAATTCTGACAGTAAACGCAGCGCAGATTACAGTTGCCGAAAAAGATGTTGCCAGCACCGTTTGTGCCAGTCAGCGCCGGTTCTTCGCCAAAATGCGCGGTATAGCTTGAAACAATTGGCAAGCGACCTGAATAACAAGCCGCTAACTCATCATTTAAACGATTATTGCCGCAATCTTTTGGGCAAATCGTGCAGCTTTCCAGCAATTTTTCGAGAGCTAAAACACGCCGCTCAAGTTCGCCCGATTCCAGAATTTTGAGATATAAAGCAGGCATTTATGGTTAATCCGTATCTGAAATTTTTGATGATTGTTTGCCGCGTCCAAAACGCAGAAATGGAATTCTGCGAAGTCTTTTACGGTTTTCCTCAATCACGGTCTTTGGAACAAATTCGCGACTAAGCCGAAGACTGAAATCCATTTCCATAAAAATGGCGCGATGTGCGATACGTGTTTCAAAAATTAACAAAATCGAACCGTAAAAAAGAAAACACGCGCCCGCCAGACCTAAAGCAGCCGGTAGCCATTCATACCCGCGCCCCGTGACGGCAACCATCCCGATAGCCACGCTGGTCGCCACAAACATACAGAGCGCAAAATAAAACGTCACCATCGAACGCTGCAACAAGCGGTTTCGTTTTGCCGTTAAATCAAGCATTTTGTAAATAACTTCGCGGCGTTCGTCAAACAATTCAAGTTTGTCTTTGGTATGTGCCAGTTCTTCTAAACGATCAAGCAGGGAACGCACGCGGTCAACCGTCCGCGCTATCCGCGAAGCGGTCGAGAGAATTAGTGACCCGCAAGCCGAAATTAAAACGGCAGGCGTAATCATCGCCGTTAAAACGGCGAGAGCCGATGTTAAATCTTGCGTACCCGATTGAAAAAGCATTACTCTGCCATTAGAAACTAGAGACTACCCGATGCGCAAATTCAATGAAGTTCTGGCTCTCCAAAAACGCTGAAATTTCACTCCGTGAACAGCTTGCCAGCCAAGTTGTGCTGGCGATTATCGGCGGTGATTTGCGCGCCGGTGATAAACTGCCGAGCGTTCGAGAAATGGCTTTGCGCTATCAGGTTCACGCCAACACCGTCAGTGCGGCATATATTTGGCTGGAGTCACGCGGCTGGGTCGAATCTCGAAGGGGAAGCGGAGTTTTTGTCACAGAAAAGTCGAAGGTCGAAATCGAAACGGCAGCATCAAGTTCGGCTTCTGAACTCGATGCGTTAGTTTTACATTTTATCCAATCTGCTCGATCACGCGGTTTTACTCTTGAACAAATTGCGGCGCGTCTTGCGGCAAGGTTCAAACAAACACAAATCAAGCAAATTTGTCTGATTGAACCCGACGCGGAACTAAGAAAAATACTGCTTTGCGAGATTCAAAGCAAAATTGATTTGCCGATTACCGAGATGGATTTGACGAATTTTACGGCTTTGCCGGACACGATTTTCGCTGCCCTCGAAGAAACTCTAATAAAACTGCCGCCCAATCCGATTCAGATTTGCTTACGGCTTAATTCGGTACAAAATGAGATGCGCGGCAAAACACGTCCTGCCTCAGGCGAACTCGTCGGCGTGGTATCGCGCTGGGAAACATTTCTGCGTTGGTCTAAAACAATGCTCGTCGCTGCCGGAATCGCCCACGAACAAATTATTTTACGAGATGCCAAAATGGAGGGTTGGAAGCGAGGCTTAACTTCGTGTAAGTTTGTCGTTGCCGACAGTTTGAGCGTCAAAAAACTAGCCCCAAATATTGATGCTCGCGTATTTCGATTGATTGCGGAAGAATCCCTTAACGAGCTGCAAAATCTGGTTGAATAGTACCGGATTTGTTTTGCTCGGTTACCCGCTGGACTTCGCCGGTCATTTTGCCCGTTAACATTAACCAAACCATTTTCCAGTCGCCAATAAAAGACCAGACCGGATATTTGAAAGTCGCCGGGCGATTATGTTCGATAAAAAAATGGCTGTACCAGGCTAGACCGTAGCTTGGCACGAGACAGAGCGGAAATAAATACCAAAGACCTTTGCCAAGCAAGAGCGCGAGAATTAAAATTCCGAGCATCGAGCCGATAAAATGCAGTATGCGGGTTTGCGGAGCGCTGTGCTCCGCAACGTAAAAATCCCAAAACTCTGTGAAATTTTGTGGCTTTTCCATATATCCTAAATACAATCAAACTCAACTTTTTGCAACAAATTAAAGAGAAATCTAATGCCGACCGCCTAAAGATTTTGTACAATCACTTTACGTTGTAGAAAAAAACGGAAAGTTCCAAAGAGCAAAAAGTGCGCCTTTTGAAAAGCAAATAACAGTAGAGGAAAACGAAAATGCCTTATTTCAGTGAACCGATTAATTCGCAGCCGACCAACGTTTCGACAATCGAAAATCCTATTAAGCGATGCGAGCGTTGCGACCGCGAAACCGATGAATATGTGATGTTTATTCATCCAGACAACTCAGAGCACATAATTTGCTGGACTTGCCAGCAGCGCGACGACAAAAATTTCAATATTAAACCGTCGTTTCGACGCGAACGCAGCGGCGGGCGTTATTTGCCTAAATCACCGAAATTCGATTAATGGCTATTCGAAAAATTACCGAACATCCGGCACAGGTTTTAGCGCGCATCGGCGAACCTGTCGCAAAATTTGACGAGGAATTAAATGCTCTCGTCGCTGATATGTTTGAAACAATGTACGCAGCCGAAGGTGTCGGGCTTGCCGCCCCGCAAATCGGTTTAGGAATGCGGCTTTTCGTGATGGATTGCGAGGGGCTCAAACTTGTCGCGGCAAATCCCGAAATCATCAATTCCGAAGGTGAGCAAATCGGAGACGAAGGCTGTCTCTCGCTCGGCAAAATTCCAGCGGTCGTTACTAGAGGTAATAAGACAACGTTGCGAGCGCAAACAGCAAGCGGCGAATGGTTTGAAGAAACCGCAGAAGGTTTGACAGCGCGCTGCTTTCAGCACGAAACAGACCATTGCAACGGCAAACTTTTTATTGACCATTTGCCCAGGCTGCGCCGCGAAATGGTCGTCAAAAAATTCCAAAAAGAGAAAAAATTTCGTTAAGGTTTGAGTGTTTTAATCGAAGCGACGTCCGACACGCCTCTGGCGCGGAGATGTTTGAGAAATTGGACAAAAATGTGCGCTGTGGCGAGAGCGTCTCCGGCGGCGCGATGTCGGTTGTAAATCGGAATCGAAAAATGTTCGGCGACTGTGTGAAGGCGATGATTTTTTAAATTTGGCAGCAGTTTTCGCGCGAGGCGAACTGTACACAAATGCGCATTGATGAGCTTGCGTTCTCGGTACACGCGCCCTATTTCGTAATTCAAAAACGTGATGTCAAACGGCGCGTTGTGTGCTACTAAAATAGAATCCCCGATAAATTTGAGCAAATCCGGTGCGACCTCTGCGAAAAACGGCGCGCGGCTGACCATTTGGTTGGTAATTCCGGTTAATGAAGAAATAAACGGCGGAATCGTTTTCTCTGGATTCAGCAAAGTTTGAAATTCGTCAACGATTTCGCCGTTTCTGACGCGATAGGCTCCGATTTCAGTCATTCGGGCGAAAGGCGGTTTCGTCCCCGTTGTTTCCGTATCGAAAACAACAAACTCGGTTTCGTGCAGTTTGCGCGTTTCAAAATTCGGCGTCACAAGTTCAACAATTGAATTTTCGCGAATCAGAAGGCGCGGGTCTTCATCAATTAAATCCGCAATTAGCGAAACGGCAAATGCGGCGTCTATTTTTGAAACGCCCAAAACTTCGTCGGCAACAATATTAGCCGAAAGCGCTCCGCCGTGAAACTTCAAAAGATTTATTGTGTCGCCGATTAAAACTGAATCGGAAATTAGGTTAGAATAAAAAGCCATTTACAGAAAATATAACGTCAAGATTAACGTAACACGAACCAATGACTTTTGACGAAATCATCCGGCATTTTAAGGCAACTGGCGCGCTGCTCGAAGGACATTTTATTTTATCGAGCGGTTTGCATAGCCCAAATTATTTGCAGTGTGCCCTCGCTTTACGTCAACCGATTGATGCCAACAAGTTTGGGAACGCAATTGCTGAAAAATTCGGCGGGCAACAGTTTGACGCAGTTGTTTCGCCAGCCATCGGCGGACTTGTAATTGGTTTCGCCGTCGCACAAAGTTTGAATGTTCCGTTTTTTTGGACTGAACGTGAAAACGGACAAATGACTGTCAGGCGCGGTTTTACAGTAAAAGATAACGAAAGATTGCTCGTTGTCGAAGATGTTATTACGACTGGTGGCTCAACGCGCGAATGTATTTCCGCAGTCGAAGCACGCGGCGCGAAAGTCGGCGCGGCGGCTTCGATTATTGATCGCTCGGGCGGCGCGGCCGATGTTGGCGTTCCGCGAATCGCACTGGCTACTCTGGAAGTTCCAGCCTACGCGCCGGAAAATTGTCCGATGTGTGCAAAAGGTGATGTTGCAGTTAAACCAGGCAGTCGTTTTATTGCAAAATGAATTATCGTCTTTTAATTCAATATGAAGGCACGGATTTTCACGGTTGGCAGATTCAGGCAAATAATCAACGCACGGTGCAGGGAGAATTGACGCGAGTTCTCTCAATGCTTGAAGGCGCCGCCGTCACAGTGCACGGTTCGGGACGCACCGACGCGGGGGCTCATGCTGAAGCTCAAGTCGCCAATGTGCATTTAGAGAGACCGTTTACGCCGGACAAACTGCTTATTGCAATCAACGGTAATTTGCCCCGCGATATCAGAATTATGAACGTTGAAACTGCCGCTCCAGATTTTCACGCGCGTTTTTCTGCTAAGGGAAAGACTTATCGTTACCGCGTTTTAAACGCGTCCGTGATGTCACCCTTTTGGCGGCGTTACGCTCTCCACGAACCGCGCCCGCTCGATTTAGCGAAAATGCAGTGTGCGGCGCGATTGTTTTTTGGCGTTCACGATTGGACAGCTTTTTCAGCAGCAAGGTCCGATGCCGAAAACCGAGTTCGCGAAGTTACCAGATTGGATATCGAAAAGTTTACGGAGACACGGATGAATGCGGAGTTAATTGAATTTACAATTTCGGCCGAAGGCTTTCTGCGTTACATGGCGCGCTCAATTGTCGGTACGTTGCTCGAAGTCGGGCGCGGAGAGAAAACATCTGAGACAGTTTGGCAGGCAATCGTGACGGGCGAACGAAGATTAGCCAAAGAAACTGCCGCCGCGCACGGTTTGACTTTGCTCAAGGTTCACTATGACTGATTTTCAAAGGCTAATTCAATCTCCGGTTGAAGCATATCAGGAGGGACTGCGCTTTTTTATGGGAGAAGGTATTTTGAATGAAACTCTCCGCCGCGTGGTGAGAGATTTGGAAAACCATGGAATCAGCTATTCTCTAATTGGCGCCGTTGCTCTCAACGCGCATGGCTATCGGCGTTTTACGGAAGATATAGATTTGCTCTTGACGCGCGAAGGGCTAGAAAAATTTAGCCAAGAACTTGTTGGAGCGGGTTATCGTCCTTTATTCGCGGGGGCGAAAAAGCGTTTCCGTGAAACCGTTGACAATGTGACCATTGAAATTATCACTACCGGCGAATTTCCGGGCGACGGTTTGCCAAAGCCTGTCCAGTTTCCTTCCCCGGACGAAAATTTTACGGAAATTGATAACATCAAAACACTTAATTTAGAAAAAATGATTGAGTTAAAACTGGCTTCGGGTATGACTGCACCGCACCGTTTGAAAGATTTGGCGGACGTGCAGGAATTAATAAAAATAAGAAACTTGGGCTCAGATTTTGCCAATAAACTCAATCCGTTCGTCCGCGAAAAATTTATAGAATTGCAAGGTGCTGTTGAGCAATCTAAAAGCGGGAATTTTAATGATTGAGAATTTTTCCACCATTGTTGAGCCGAATACGCCCGATGCCGCGTATTTGGAGCGGATTGATTGGACGCGCATTCCGCGTCACGTCGCCGTAATTATGGACGGCAATGGGCGCTGGGCTGCCGCTCGAAACCAGCCGCGTATTTTCGGGCATCGAGCCGGAGTCGAATCGGTGCGGGCAATTGTTGAAACAGGTGCTCGGCTTGGTTTACAAGCGTTAACGCTTTACGCTTTTTCTACCGAAAACTGGAAACGCCCACCGCTTGAAGTTTCGGCTTTAATGCGAATGCTGCGCCGGTATTTACGGCTTGAGATTGATAATTTAGACAAACAGAAGATTCGTTTTCAGGCAATCGGCCGCGTCGAGGCTTTGCCTGCAGCAGTTAAAAAAGATTTGGCTGAAGCGACCGAGCAAACTAAAGATAATAGCGGTATGGTTTTGAGCGTCGCGTTAAATTACGGCGGACGTTCTGAAATTGTTGATGCCTGCCAGTCGGCGGTCAGGGGGATATTAGAACGCGGCGAAAACCTCGACGACTTTAGCGAAAAGCATATTGCCGAAAAACTATATACGCGAGGGCTTCCGGAACTTGATTTGCTGATCAGAACAAGCGGTGAAATGCGCGTTTCAAACTTTCTACTGTGGCAAGTCGCTTACAGCGAAATTTTTGTCACCAAAACTTTATTTCCGGATTTTAGGCGGCGCGATTTGCTCGAAGCAGTCGTGGATTTTCAACACAGAGAACGCCGCTTCGGAAGCATAAAGGCTAAGTAACGGAAAACTGAAAATGGAAAACCGAAGATAAATTAAACACACAGTTTTGATTTATGGACAGGGGACCAATGCAGCTTTTCGTTTTCCATTTTCAGTTTTCCGTTTTCCATTATGTTGTATCTGTCGCAAATTTTGGGCGCGCCGATTCTTGATCGCGATGGCGAGCAAGTCGCTAAAATCCGCGATGTCGTTGTGCAGTTCGGCGAAGACGAACATCCGCCCCTGATTGGTTTGGTGGCGCGTTATCGCCGTCGGCTGTTTTTTATGCCGAGTATTAGCCTCAAAGATTTTAGTGAGCGCGGTATCCGGCTTAATACAGACGTTCTGGATTTAAGTCCATTCGCGCGTCGCGAAGGAGAAATTTTGCTGGCGCGAGACGTTTTGGACAGACAGTTGATTGATGTTGACGGCAAACGCGTTGTTCGCGTCAATGATGTCCAGCTAATTGAGGTTGGCCACGGATGGCACGTCACTGGCGCGGACGTTTCGATGCGCGGGCTGTGGCGGCGTTTGATGCCGATTGGTTTTTACGGGTCAAGCACGCCCATTGAAGTTATTGATTGGGCGGACGTCGGATATTTGGCGACCGACACAGCGACAGCGAACGTGCAGCTTAAATCTTCCAAAGACAAACTTGCCCGCCTTCATCCGGTTGAAATTGCTGCTCTGATTGAATCGCTCTCGCCAATTCATCGCACGGAAATTGTCGAATCGCTCGATTTTGAAATTGCCGCCGACACGCTCGAAGAAATGGATGAGGAATCGCAGGCGAGAATTTTGGATGAAATGGATGAGGAACGTGCCGCCGATATTCTGGAACATATGTCGCCGGATGATGCGGTTGACGTCCTTAACGAGTTGTCTGAGGAAAAAGCGGAAGAGCTTTTCGATTTGATGGAAGGCGAAGAAAAAGAAAACGTCGCCGAACTTCTCTCTTACAAATCTGACACGGCAGGCGGTTTGATGACAACTGAATTTTTGACGATCCCGCGTAATCTGACAGTTGGTGAAACGCTCGCCCGGCTCCGCGAAATGGCGGAAACGCCGAATATGATTTATTACCTCTATGTTACGGAAGAAGAAAATTCATGGAAACTGTCCGGCGTAATTTCACTGAGAAGCATTATTTTGTCTGACCCAAACGCTTTGGTCGAAGATGTGATGCGCGACGAATTTCAATCTGCCGCGCCCGATGACGATGCCGAAGACGCAGCGCAAAAAATCTCTGAATACAATTTGCTTGCACTTCCCGTTGTTGACGAAATTGGCGATATTCTTGGAATCATTACGGTTGACGATGCAATGGAAATCCTGATTCCAGACAGTTGGCAAAAACGCCTGCCGCGATTGCTTGGGTAAGCGTTCCACGCTTGGCACAACGGTTAGTTTTGAGTATTATTGCCCCATGAAGGAATTGTACCCAGAATTGCAGCCTTTTGAGACGGGAATGTTACCCGTTTCAGAGCTGCACACAATTTATTATGAACGCTGCGGCAATCCTGACGGATTGCCAATTGTTTTTCTGCACGGCGGTCCCGGCGGCGGAATTACTGAAAGCTACCGCCGTTTCTTTGATCCGGCGGCATACAATATCGTTTTGTTTGACCAGCGAGGTTCGGGGAAATCAACGCCGCACGCTGAATTAGAAGGCAATACGACCTGGGATATAGTCGCCGATATAGAACGCTTGCGCGAAAAATTTGGAATCGAAAAATGGATTGTTTTCGGCGGTTCGTGGGGCAGCACGCTGGCTCTAACTTATGCCGAAACTCATCCGATGCGCGTTTCCGGTTTGATTTTGCGCGGAATCTTTTTGTGCCGGCCGTCTGAATTAAGCTGGTTTTATCAACAAGGCGCAAGTCAAATTTTCCCGGATTTTTGGGAACCGTATCGCGATGCTATTCCAGAAAATGAACGCGGTGATATGATGCAGGCTTATTACAAACGCATGACCAGCGACGACGAGAAAACCCGGCTGGATGCTTGTCGCGCGTGGAGCGTCTGGGAAGGCAGCACGTCAAAACTTTATCCCGACACAGCACTGATTGACCATTTCGCGGGTGACAAAGAATCTCTCGCGCTGGCCAGAATTGAATGTCACTATTTCGTCAACAATTGCTTTTTTCCGACAGAT
Organism: Pyrinomonadaceae bacterium; assembly: GCA_040005335.1. Classification (GTDB taxonomy): domain Bacteria; phylum Acidobacteriota; class Blastocatellia; order Pyrinomonadales; family Pyrinomonadaceae; genus JBBQUS01. The sequence continues at coordinate 12,988 of JBDTZD010000312.1, forward strand.
AATTACCTACTCGAAAATATCGAGAAAATTCGGCACATTCCAACCGTGATTGTACAGGGGCGTTACGATGTAGTTTGCCCGGCGACGAGCGCCTGGAATTTGCATAAAGCGTTTCCAGAATCGTCGCTGACAATTGTTCCGGCTGCCGGACATTCGGTGAGCGAGCCCGGAATCACATCGGCTTTAGTTGAAGCAACCGATAAAATTCGCGACTTTAATCGTGAATTAAAAGGGACGTAACAACTTTTTGTTAAATTGCATCTAATCTGAACCTTCACTTAAAAAAGAACGAACAGAGAAAACATGACCGGACGAGTTTTAGTCCTCAACGCATCATACGAACCAATCAACGTCTGTACGGAACGCCGCGCGGTGGTAATGATTTTTAAGGGCGTGGCGCGGATGGAAGAACACAACGGACATCAGCTTCATTCTTCGAAACTCACGATGGAAGCGCCTTCGGTGATTCGCCTGATGGAATACCGCCACATTCCGCACGAACGGCGTTCGCTCTCACGCAAAAACATTTTGCTGCGTGACCAATACACTTGCCAATACTGCAAGAAAGTTATGCAGCCCGCTGAACTAACCCTCGATCACGTTCAGCCGCGCTCGCGCGGCGGCGAATCAACGTGGGATAATTTAGTGGCTTGCTGCAAACGCTGCAATCACAAAAAAGGTAATCAGACGCCGGACGAAGCAGGAATGAAACTATTAAAGCGTCCGCGCCCGTTTTCGCTTCACGTCAATCGCCAGATTATGCGCTACTTGGGACGAACCGATCAGACTTGGCGCAAATATCTTTACTACGAATCAGCAGATTTGCACGAGACGGCTTTTTCTTGAAACTTGGAAAATTTGTTCGCAAAGTGTGTGAGAGGTTAGGCAAACTTGCGCGGAATGGGCTAAACTTTACTATTGACACTTGCGTCAAAGGTTTAAGCTCAAAGGAATCATCAAAATGCTAGGACTAGGAACCACCGAACTTATTTTAATCGTCGCTGTTCTGTTTTTGCTCTTCGGCGCATCACGCTTGCCACAACTGGCAAAATCTTTGGGTCAGAGTCGCAAGGCTTTTAAAGAAGGGATGAAAGAAGCCGAAGACGATTTCGAAGATGAGGAAGAAGAAAAACGGCGGTTTAGCAAACCTCGTGCGCCACAACTTTCTGCTCTGAGCGATGACGAACTACTCGAAGAAGCTCGTCGCCGCGCCGCTGTGCGCCGCGATTAAAGGGTAAAATTATTTAATTTTGTTTGTTGGCGGGTTTACAGCAACCCGCCATTTGTTTGTAATGCGCGCCATGAAAGGTTCTCTCTACGTCTTCTATTCATTTCTGACAAACGGTTCTGCGCCCCAATCGTTTATTGGTGCAAGGTGGATTACGACAATGCTCAGACGCGCCCCTGCTTCGTTTAAAAGACCTTTAGCGCTCAGAGTTTTGGGACTGTCGCCGCATTATTTTCTACCTTATTTTGATCCGGCTTATGACAAACTTTCTCACCGACAATTTTTGGAAGCCGAATTTGCACGTAATCGCAAGGGGCGCGAAAAGATTTCGCGCGAAATTCTGCAAAGATTTGTCAGCGCAAATGATACGGTTTTGGATTACGGTTGCGGTCCCGGTTTTCTAGCGCATGCGGTTGCGCCGCACGTTCGACAGGTTTACGCACTCGACATTTCACGCGGGGCGTTGGAATGTGCCAAGATTTTGAACGGCGCTGACAACATCAAATATCTCTTTGCTTTGAACGAAGAAAAAGAACGGATTGCCGATGAAAGCCTTGATGTAGTTTATTCATTCGCCGTTATCCAGCATGTGACCGATGAAATTTTGCGGGAAATCCTAGCGTTTTGTTTTAGAAAATTAAGGTCGGGAGGAAAACTCGTTTTGCAGGTTCAGCTTGAAGAAACTGGTTGGCGAACTGAAGAGCAATGGAACGCGGACAAATCGCTTGCCGGACGGGTTCGCCTGTCGCAAGGCTTACACTGTTTCGCGCGAACAGCCGAAACCGTTGGGGAAATAGTCACTAAATCTGGTTTTAGTAGCATCGAATTTAAAAATGTCAGCGAGATGGTCGCGGAAGATTTTGACGACATTTGCCGAACCCAAATTTTGCTAGCAATCAAAACTTAGTTTTTTGTTGCCGTCACGAGCGTCATTTTTACTGTCAGCAGAAAATTATGTCCTTCATTTGAATCGTTAATGACTTTTTCGATTGTGCGCATCAATTTGACTTGTTTTGCCTCTGGAACAAAACCTGTCCAGGTCGGGAAAAGGAAATCGGAAATTAGCGGCGAGCGTAAAAATCTATCTCCCGTTTCAAACTCAAAAAGCTCGGTGCTGGTATTTACCTCAATTTTCTTAAAACCGGCGTTTGCCGCAACATCCTCAACATCGGATATGGTCGGCAAATTATTAATCAAATTTTCAATTTCAGCCGCCATCTCTGTCATTTCGAGCGCGTATAAAGCTTCCCAATAAATCGAGAAAAATTCGCCGAAGCTGCCCGCCGTCGGCAGCACGAACGCCACGTTGCCCTTGCGATCTACGACACGAAAAAGCTCTTGCCAAACTGCGAGCAGGCGCGTTGTAGCGAGAAAAGATGCGTCGCAAATCACTGTGCCAAAAGCCGCATCGGGAAAATTAAGCTTGTGCGGATAAGAGTTTTGAAAATGAATGGGAGCATTAACGGCTTTAGATTTGGCTTGAGCGATGTTAAGACGTTCTGCATCTGATTCAGTGCCGAACACTTCGACTTTTTCATCGAGCTTTCCTCGCAATTCAATGACATGATTGCCCGTTCCGGCTTCGACATACAAAAATTGCCCGTCATCAGGCAGTTTAATGTTTTTATCTACAAGCTCAGCGAAGCGTTCGCTCCAATCTGTCGCCACGTAAAGATCGTGCAAATAAGCTAGTTCTTTGGCTGATTTGTTTGACAAAGCTGCTTCCGGCATAATTCTCCTTCGCGTTAAATTGCTTTTCACTCAATAATACAGTAAAACGATGAAGTTTTAGAAAAAATTTTATGGCGAAACATATCCGGGAACTTTTCGATCTAACAGGCAAAACTGCTATTGTCACGGGCGGCTCGCGCGGGTTGGGCAAAGAAATGGCGGAAGCGCTCGGCGAAGCAGGAGCTAAATTGATGCTCTGTGCACGGCGCGCCGAATGGCTTGAACCAACCGTTGCCGAATTTCGCGCTCGCGGTTTCGAGTGTCAAGCCGCACTCTGCGATGTCGCGCAGCCCGAACAAGTTCAAGCTGTGATTGATCAAACCACAAATGCATTCGGCAAAATTGATGTATTAATCAACAACGCCGGAATTTCGTGGGGCGCGATGCCCGAAGAAATGCCGCTCGAACGATGGAAACAAGTTCTTGATGTTAATTTAACGGGCTGTTTTTTGTTTGCCCAAGCCGCTGGGCGCGAAATGCTCAAACAGAAAAGCGGCTCTATTATCAACATCACTTCAATTGCCGGTTTAAGTTCGAGCGCAAACGGCCCCTTTTATGCGGGTTACGCGGCGAGCAAAGCCGGATTGATTGGTTTAACGAGAGAACTTGCCGCAAGCTGGGGACGCCGCGGCGTGCGCGTCAACGCCGTTGCACCCGGTTTTTTTCACTCGCGCCTCGCGGACGCCGTAATTGACAAATACGAAGCAGACATTCGCGAAAACAACCCGATTCCGCGCATCGGTGCGGAAGGCGAACTCAAAGGCGTCGCGGTGTTTCTCGCTTCGGATGCGTCAAGCTACGTTACCGGACAAACAATCGTTGTGGACGGCGGAATGACTGTCTAGCGATTGAATTTATAAAGAGAATAGTAACCATTATTAAATACCAATGTTCCTAACGCGGCACTTCCACCGATTGAAGAATATCGTTAATTACGGCATCGGTCGTTGCGCCGTCGAGTTCGGCTTCGGCGCGGAGTGCGAGACGGTGACGCAAAACCGGGCGTGCGACGTCTCTCACGTCATCGGGGGTGGGAAATTCGCGTCCGCGGATTGCTGCGAGCGCTTTTGAGCAAAGTAGCAGAGCAACCGAAGCGCGGGGGCTGGCACCATACAAAACCGACGGATGATTGCGCGTTCGGCGGACAATTTCAACTGTGTAATTTTGCACGCCCGGCTCCATTTTTAGATTTCTCACCTCAGCGCGGCATTGCGCGATTGCGTCGGCAAACGGCAACGGTTCGATGTTTACTTCTTCGAGTTTTCTTGAATTAAAACCTTCGTCCCAGCGCATGACGATTTCGCGCTCGGCTTCGACGCTCGGGTAATCAATCAAAATTTTGAGCAAAAAGCGGTCAAGCTGCGCTTCGGGAAGCGAGTAAGTGCCTTCGTATTCAATCGGGTTTTCCGTTGCGAGAACCGTAAAAAGCGGTGAGAGTTGGTGTCGTTCGCCGTCAATTGTGGCTTGTCTCTCTTCCATTGATTCAAGCAGAGCGGACTGTGTTTTGGGCGGCGTCCGGTTGATTTCGTCGGCAAGCAAAATGTCGGTAAAAATTGGCCCTTTGCGGAGGGTAAATTCGGACGTGCCAAAGTTAAAAACGTTTGTCCCAATAATGTCCGAAGGCATTAAATCCGGCGTAAACTGAATTCGCGAAAAATCAGCGCCGATAATTCGCGCCAGCGTTTTAACGATCAGAGTTTTAGCCGTGCCGGGAACGCCCTCGATCAAGGCGTGACCTTCGGCCAAAATTGCCACCAGGATTTGTTCGATAATTTCGTCTTGTCCGACGACCGTTTTGCGCAGTTCGGCGCGGATGTGCTCGATAGTTGTGGGAACGTATTTTAGCATTCTAATTCCAGGGAAAATAACTTAGTCAGTATGTCAATAAATTTGGCGGCAAATGCGAAAATTTGATTTCGCTCGTGTAAACGTCTTTTTGTTCGGCATCAATTAAAAGCTTGATAACCGCCGTATTCGGAATATTTATCGCTTTCATAAACAGAAAAAATGCCCGCATTACTTCGGCGGTCGCATCTTGTGCGACAAGCATCTGCCAAAGCATTGCCCGCGCAAACTGAGCGTGACAAAAAATCACGGTTTTATCCGGCGCGCCCGTAACAATTTTATCAATCGCGTCTTTCGCCCTCCGCCAGAATGAAGCAAATGATTCTGCACCTTTGCCGTCGCAATATGCAGGATCACTCCGCGCCCAAAAAGCATCAACAAGCGGCTTGCGTTCAGCGAAAGTGCTGTCGCGAGTGCTCGCCACGGACAAATAAGTAAACTCCTGCATCGCCCAAGTTTCCACGTTAACTTTAGGAAATTTTTCCAGCAATGGCTCGGCGGTTTGTCTTGTTCGCAAATAAGGCGAAATGATGATAACTGGCGGAGCTTGATCAAAAAGTGCCGCTACTATTTTGGCTTGTGCCATTCCGCGCGTTGTTAGAGCGACTTCGGCCGGAACGCTGGTTCGTAAACCGGCGTTGGCTTCGCTTTCGGCGTGTCTGATTAACCAGATTTCTTTCATCAAAAATGAATTTGCGGCAAAACATCGAGAACCAAGATTTTTATCGCCAAAACCAGAACAGTAGCAAGAAAAATTCTTCTGAGCCAAACATCGCTGATTAGCGTAACAAACTTAGCGCCGACAAAGCCGGAAACAAACATCGTCACCGCCAAAATCGCGCCCAGTCGGTAATCAATCAATCCTTGCAGCGCGAAAACGATTGTTGCCACAAGCGAAGAAAAAAGGTTGATGAGCTTGGTGTTAGCGACGGCTTCGGTAAACGTCATGCCGGCCAGAGAGACGTAAACCGCTGTCAGCATTGTGGTGTAGCCGCCGCTGTAGAGCCCGCCGTAAATTCCCAATAAAAATGTCAGGGAATAAACCCAGAAACCGGCTGAAGGCAGCGAGTTTTCACGTTTTTCGATGCCGACGTTTCGTCTAGCGAATGAAAAAACTGTCACGAAAATCATCGAAATCGAAATCACCAGCGGCATCAGCCTGCTTGAAATCAACCCAACGAGAAGCGCGCCGAGAGTTGAACCGACAAGGGTCAACACCACAAACCAGGGCATTCTTTTTCGATCAAAAACATTCTTGCCGACAAATGGAATCGCGCTCCCCAAACTCATAAACGTCAGTCCGAACATATTTGTCGCAACCGCCATGCGCGAATCAATCCCGAACTGAAGCATCATCGGAACGGTCACCAGCGAATTGCTGCCAGTTACCACGCCAATAGCGCATGTCACGAAGAATACCGCAACCAGCAAAATTAAGGCTAGCCAGGAAAGTGAAGCCACAGCAGTGAGTTATCTTTACGTTCTAAAACAATTTTCAGCTTTTCGACTTTAAATTTGTCTGCCTTAAGCCCAGTTTCTTTTCAGTTTCGCGCAATTTGGCGGCGAGCGCGAGGGCTTGTTTGTCGCCAATAGGTTCGCCGTAAATTACATCTTCGCAGTCGCGCAAAAGATTTGTTAAATCATTTTTATCGAGTCGGGAACGTTCGGCGACTCTCTCCGCCAAAATATGCGGCGGAGTGGAAATATTATCCACCCCAGCAAAACGAGCGAGATTACGCCGGACTCTCCCGTAGATGTTTTCTATCGCCAGATCGTATGCTCGCGTCCGGCGTTGAAGTTCTGCCATTGCGCCGACGTATTCAAGCTTTGAACGGCGGTCTGGATTCGGCAGCGGAAGCGGCCGCGCAAACCTCCGCCCTTTGGTATAAATTCCTAATGCGAGCAGCAAAGCAAGCTGTGCGAAAATTGCCGGAAGCGGTGTTCCCTCAAAAAACTTCAAAAGCGGATTGCCGCTCGCGCCGAAACCTTGATGATACTCGTCAAAAGCGATTACGCCGTCGCTCCCAACCAGATTTGTCGCCAGTTTTAGATTATCAACCAACCCGATGCCGCCGTTCGAAACAATATAAGAATCGCTTAAAATAATAATGCGCCCCGCTCCGTAAACGTAATCCACCAAAATGTTTTTATCTTTGCTGGTTAAGTCAACGACCGGAGTTAGAAAAGGATATGAAACGGAAATGGGCGCCGACTTTGAAGTGATTTTTGGCGCAACGGGTTTTGGCGCAGGCGGCGCATCGTCGTCTTCTTCATCTTTGTTGTCTGGAACTTCTATTTTTGTTTTATTATTCGTTTTCGCGCCTTGCCCCAGATCGCTGCTGTCGCTGATATCGTCCGATTGCGGGCTGTGAAGCAAATTGATTGACACAGCGAATTTTGACGGCATTACCGAATTAACTCCCGCCGTCAAAACGTTTGGCTGAAGCGGTCGCGCGGCAATCACTTCTCTAGTCATTTCATTGACGTTTGAAGAATCGCCCTTTAGGTCAGTCGCTGAATTTTCTGCGAGTTTTACTTGCCAATTGCCTGATTTCGGCAAAAATTTCGCGTCAAGGTTGCGGTCAATTATAACCAGCCGGTTGCCAGCCGCTACCCACGTTAACAAATCTTTGACTTCTTGCTCTTCAAACTCTCTAAGTTCTTTTTCAGTGCCCCCTGGACCAAAAGGGTCACGCTGGTAGCGAGTATTATCAAGCAAGACGAATGTTTTTGGCTGCTGAGTTCGTGTTTTATCAAGCAAATTGGTGGTTCGCTCCTGCCAGCGGACAACGGGTTTTCCGGTTTCGCGCAAAAAATCAAAGAAGGCTCGCGTTCCGGTCGCGCCGCCATTATAAGTCGAGCGATTAGCGTGTTCCTCTGTGTCGGGTTCTTTTGTCACTGGTGCATAAGAAGCCGCGTTGAGCCCGACGAGCGCAATGACAATTAAAGCAAGCGATAAAATTATAAAAAGACGCTCTTTCATTTGCAGTGCAAAGTACAAAAGGCAAAGTGCAAAGTTAGTTATCCGAGTTCGGACTGTTCACTTTGCGCTTTGCACTTTGCACTATTTCGCCGTACTTTAGGCGAAATGTTTGCCAATCTTCTATCTCTGCGGGAACATCGCCGTACCAATGACGCTCAAAAGTGCCGGTCATGCTACTCATCGGTTGATAAATTTCTTCGCGTTTGCTGACATCGCGCAAATAATCACGGTTAGTTTTATGCCGCGCCAGTCCTAAAACTTTGCGGTCGCTCAAATCACAAAGGGCGGCGATGTAACCTTTCCGAATTGCCGCGCGGAGTTCGCCCGATTGCGCCAGTCGGTCTGCTTGCGACAGCAAATCGTCAGCTGTTGCGTCGGGCAGAAGGGTTTCGCCCAAAATTATGCGCGGCTCTTTTTTCTTGGGCTTTTGGCGTCCGCGAGTATTACCGATAAGGGGCAGTAAAAATCGCCAAACAACGAAACCGATAATAGCCAGCGCGAGCCCAATGACAAGGTAATTCAAAATCGTGCCGAGAGAAGATAAATCCACATGAGGCGTTTCCACTTCACTTGGTTGCTGACGTCTTGAAAATGAATTTAACCATTTGACCAGAGCGTCAAGCCAGCTTTCCAAAACAGATTTTTCTTTTTCTTGGGTAGGTTTTTGAAATTCGGGACGACGCAAAATTTCGTCGAGTTTTTGCTTGTCGGCGTTGTTAGTTTTGGCGACGGATTGTGCGCTTTCTAATTCCTTTAAGCGGTCTTCGATGGCGCCGAGTCGCTCTGCTGCGGCTTGCAAAAATCTAGTGCGCTCAGTAGCTGGAGTCGCCGCCGGAGCGTTTTCGTAATCTCGGAGACTCGTTTCAAGCCAAGCATTATCGGCTTCAAAAGTCTCGCCGTTGCCAATTTCTATTTTTTGATTGGCGGGCAGCAAATTTCTGACTTCGCGCAAGACTGCAAACTGGCTGATGGCGCGTTCCTTAACTTCCGAAGACTGTAAAGCGTCGAGCGCAATTGCCGCGCGATGAACGTTTTGGCGATATTGCACGAGCGAAATTGCCTGAACAGAAACGCTGCACAAAATTATTACGCCCAAAGCCATTAGATAAAACGGCGCGAAACGCAAAGGCAAAATATGAAGAAGTTTAGGCAAAGTTGGAAGTGTCACAAAAGTTGGCAATCTAATCAAAGGAATCTTAGCAAAAAATTGAGAATCCGCGAAAAGGTTTCTGTCTATTTTCTCTTTGCCAACACTACAAGTTTGAATTTTCGCTTTTGCGTTTGAATCAAAGTTTGTCATTCTGAGATTGATGACCAAAGTTTTGCGGCTAACCGGAATGATTTTTCGTCAGGGCGGGACGCTCACTAGGCGCGTTGTCCAGGGTGTTGTGGCAATTGCTCTGCGGCTTTTTTTTCGGCGCATCGAAGCTGACGGAGTGGAAAAAGTTCCGCTCACGGAGCCTCTGATTTTTGTTCTTAATCACCCAAACGGTTTGATTGATCCCGCATTGGTTTTCGTCGCCCTTCCGCGCCGCGTTTCGTTTCTTGCCAAATCCACGCTTTTTCGGGTGCCGGGTGTCGGTTTTTTTCTGCGCACGGTCGAAGCCCTTCCGCTTTATCGCCGGGTTGATGCGGGCGATATCAATCAACAGGTCGTGGCTCCAGCGCAAAATCAAAAGACTTTTGAAGCGTGCTTTAAGTTATTGCGGCAAAATCGCTGCATCGCACTCTTTCCCGAAGGCATCTCGAATAATTCAACTTATCTTTTGCCGCTGAAGACGGGTGCCGCGCGAATCGCGCTCGGCGCTTTGTCAATAGAAGGCGAAAATCTGAATGTCACAGAAGATGCTAAATACTTGGGTGAAAACTCTGACCAAAACCTATTTATAAATACCGCCTTAAAATCACTTAAAATCGTTCCTGTCGGGCTTTATTACACGTCTAAGACTTCGTTTCGCAGCGAAGCTCTCCTGCGTTTCGGCGCGCCTTTTACAGTGTTACCGGTCACGCTCGATGCAGACGGGCAACCGCCGCGCGAAGCCGTGCGCGAACTGTCCGAGGTGATCGCGGAAAAACTAAGGGAAGTAACGCTCAATGTCGAGGACACTGAGGCGTTTGAGGTTGTTAGAAGAACTGAACAGCTTTTTTCATCGGTTTATGAAGGTCTCAATTTTCATTTGTCACTGACCGACGAATTGGATTTGCGCCGGCGCTTTGCCGAACAATTTGAATCTAATGCGGAGAACGCTCAAGAATTCAAAAACCGGCTTGATATTTACGACAAACATTTGAGGGAACTAGGTGTTTCACCCGAACATCTTTCAGTTTCCGGTCATTCCTTCTGGTACGTCTTTCGACACTTTTTCCTTAGAATTGGACTAATTTTGGTTCTCTCGCCGCTAGTAATTGTCGGCGCAATTCTGCATTTTCCAGCTTATTTAATATGTTTGCTAATCGGTAAAGTTGTTAGACAGCACGGAGTTGATGATTCGGGCGGCTCGCCCAAAATATTGGCGGCTATGTTATTGATGCCGCTCACATGGCTGATTAGCACAGGCTTGGTTTTATGGCTCTGGAACTGGCATCTCGCGCTCGTCACCTTTCCTTTGGTAATTGTGTGCGGGTACTCGGCATTGCGCTGTTTGGAAGAGTTGTTTGATTTACGCGGCTGGTTTAAAGCCGCTTGGGTCCTGCTGCTGCGTCGCTGGTTATTTATTCGTCTCCTGTTCGAACGTCGCGCACTTCACCGCGCAATTGCCGAAATCATCGCACCAACCGATAAATGATCGGTGTCTCATGCTTGAAAACAATACGGGCGACTGTATTCCATCTTGTCAAACAGTCGAATGAAACACCTTTTTTCAGTCTTTTCTCTCTGGAATAAATTTTGCTTCAGAATACCTTTTCTAAACAAAGCAGAATTTAAGTAATGGAGATTTGGATAAATGAAAAAAGCAGAAGGAATGACTAACGCCCAAAATATTCCTGGCGACACTGATTTTGACGCTCCCCCGCAAAACGAACAGGATCGTTTACGCGAAAAGGACAATCAACAGGTGCCTCCGGATAAACAGCCTTTTATTGCGCCGGTTAGCGACCCACCGCATGATAGAGATAAGAAACCAATTAACGAAAATCCGCGTGAGCCGACACGGATAATGAGCGTGAGATCACAATCCGAACGGCGAATTTTTTAAAACAATCAAATTTCAAGGGGGAAAAGCTAATGTCTGAGATAATTGGTTGGGTGAGTTCGCTCATTCTACTGCTAACTGTTGGCAAGCAGGTTCATAAACAGTGGAAAGATGGAACGAGCGAAGGTGTTTCCAAGTGGTTATTTTTTGGACAGATTGCCGCTTCTATCGGTTTTCTGGTTTACAGCGTTTTGATTACAAACTGGGTTTTTATCGTCACCAATTCTCTAATGGTTATTAACAGTTTAGTGGGTATTGGGATTCTGTTTTATCACCGGCAGCGTGACAATAAGAAGCAATCACAGAAATTAGCTGTCCAAAATTAAAAGTTTGCGTTTCCAACATAGCGTTGCAATCCAATGATGATTTTTATTTTCCGGTCAAAAGCCCGTAGATTTGCAATCCAAACATTCCCATCACAGCTGTCGTGACAAGCGCAAATGTCGCCCACCCCAATATGTTATAAAGCTTGGTGTTCTTTAAATCGCGCATCAAACGCGCATCATTTACTAGCAGCAGAATGAAAAGTAAGACAATCGGCAGCAATGCGCCATTTAATATTTGGACAAAAAACAGCAATTTAATTACTGGCACACTCGGAATTAGTGCAACGCCCGCGCCCAAAACGATTAGCCCGGTAAATAACCGAAAGAAAATCGAAGCGCGGCGAAAATCGAGGTTGACGCCTTTCGGGAAACCGAAAGTTTCGCTGACGGCATAAGCCGTTGCCAGGGGCAAAACTGCCGCCGCCAGCATTGACGCGCCGAAAAGACCTATGCCAAAAATTATCCGCGCGGTTGCGCCCGCGACGGGTTCGAGGGCTTTGGCGGCATCGGATGCGCTTTCAATTTCGGTTTTTCCGATCACGTGCAGAGTTGCCGCCGTTGCAATAATCATTGACATTGACATCAAATTTGAAAAAATTGAGCCGGCGTAGGCGTCAATTCTTTCATCACCATAATGTTTTCGCGCCGTCCCTTTTTCAACCGTCGAGCTTTGCTGAAAAAGCTGCATGTACGGCGTAATTGTCGTCCCAATTAACCCGACGAGCATTGTGACATACACCGTATCAGTGTGAATTTTTGGAACGAACCCCATTGCGACTTCGCCCCACACCGGCTTTGCCATAATTGCCGCCACCGGATATGCCAGGAAAACGAGCGTCATCAGAAGGAAAATCTTCTCCACCTGGGCATACGAGCCGAAAACAACCAGATACCAAACTACTGCTGCCGCCAAAGGAACAGAAACGTAGCGAGAAATACCAAACAGCTCGAGCGCGGCGCCGATACCGACAAATTCGCTGATGATGAGTCCCCCGTTAGCAATCAAAATTATTGAGATGGCGAAAATTCCCCAGTTCAATCCAAAACGTTCTCGAATTAAATCAAGCAGCCCTCGTCCCGTCGCTGCCCCCAGACGAGCACACATCTCTTGCACGACGGCGAGAGAAACCGTAATCAGGAGCATCACCCACAGTAGTTCATAACCGAATTTTGCGCCCGCCGAACTGTACGTGGCAATCCCGCCCGCATCGTTTCCGGCTGAAGCCGCAACAAGCCCAGGCCCTAAAACCCAGAGCCATCGAAAAATGCCTTGAGGCTGTCTCGGCATTCCGTAAAGCCATAAATCTCGCCCGCGAATTTGCAGATGCATTGCCTTCCGGCCTATTTGCTTGACGTGCGGGAGAGGCACTTTTTCGAGCGTCTCATTAAGAGATTCTTTCATAAATATTGAAAGCCAAAAGATTTAGGTGACGTTTAGCTAAAAACTCGTGGTGCTTGATCGCGCCAGTTGCGTGGGGCGACATTTGAGACAGCTGCGTCAATGGTTAATACGCCGAGCAGCTTGTTTGTTTCATCAACAACCGGCATCGCTGCTAAATGCGAATCAATTAACCGAAACGAAGCTGCCCGAGCTTCACCCATAGGCGACAAAACTGAGACGAATTCATCCATAATGTCCGCAACTTTATCGGTTGGTTCCGCCGTTACAATCCGTCGCAACGAAATAACGCCGCGCAAAACCCGTGAGACTCCGGTTTCGACGACATAAATAAAATAAACAAAATTCGGGTTTTTAAGCGGTTCGGTCAAAAATTGTCGCGCTTCATCAACCGTCAAATCGAGCGGAAGTGTAACAACATCATTAGTCATTACGCTGCCGACAGTGCCTTCGGGAAAACGCAGCAGTTCGAGAATTTTTGCGGCGCAATCTTTCGGCAAATTTTCCAGCGCTTTTTGGGCTTCATCTTCTTTAAGCTGCTTGATAATTTTAGCGCCAGTTTCGGGCGCGAGCAGCGCAAACATTTTCCGACTTTGCTCGTCGTCCAATTCTTCAAAAATCTGTAATTGTTTGTCGGACGAAGTCAATTCCAGGACATCTGCTGCCAGCTTGTCCGGCAACAGTACGATTAACTCTGCAGCATGTAAATATGGAATTAAATCAATAAATCCGGCAATTTCGCCGGGTGCAAGTTTGGTAATTCGCAGATGATATCCAGCGCCGTTGCGAACAGCATTCGGATCGCCGCGCAAAAACTCGACAAACTTCCAGTCAAACAAATTTTTTCGGTCAATTCGTCGCCACAGATTAAAACTCAAGCGCCGCAAAATTGCTGCTGTGCTTATGTCAGCGTGTGACAAAACTATTTGTTCATCGCGTTTCTCAAGCCATAAATCGTTTGCTCTCGTGACGCGCCTATTCTGTAAGTCCAAAATCAGCGCGTCGAGGACGTCGCGCACCAGCAAAACTTCGCGCGTTAAACTATCATCAGGAAACTCCTTAGCTTCTTTCAAATTTGTAGTTCGAATCTCTTTCTTCCGTAGATCAATCAAATTGCTGTTTTTCCAGTCTAAACCGACGAATTTTCGATCATCATTCCAAAATAAAACTTGCTTGATCGGCGGATATTCTCCGTTAAGTAAATCAACGGAGAGATCGGCGATCCGAACAGTTTGATTTTGATCATCAACCAGCCGGAAACGCCGGATTTCGGACAGCATCAGCATTAATTTAATGTTCCTTGCACGATAAAAATACAGCCATCTGATTTGCCAAGTATGTTTATCATTCGCGGGTATCAGATAAGGAGAGAAAACGAATAATAATGACTCAATAATTTAATCTTGTGATTTATACTATATCTATAACTATTTATTCAATAAACTCAGAAAGATTTCTCTTTCACCGGTATTTATCCACGGTTACCAGATGGCGGCACGGCTCTTGCAATAGCGTTTTGCGAAACTTATACCAAACTTTGGGAAATACATTTCTAAGAGCAGATAGGGAGAAAAAATATGGCAGACGCAAATAACGCAATCTCAACCTTGAACAACTTGATACAAACTTGTAAAGACGGTGAAAACGGATTTAACGAAGCTGCTCAGGGAGTTTCGAGTGCCGACCTAAAAGACGTTTTTATGCGCTATTCACAACAGCGTTCGCAATTTGCGGGTGAATTGCAGGAAGCTGTTAGCAAAATTGGCGGCGATCCGGAAACAAGCGGTAGTATTGCAGCATCACTTCATCGCGGTTGGATTGATATCAAATCAGTCGTTACGGGTCAAGATGAAGGAGCGATCTTGAGTGAATGCGAACGCGGTGAGGATTCCGCGGTTGAAGCATACCAAAACGCCCTTAAAGAGGCTTTACCATCCGAGGTTAACTCAATTGTAGAACGTCAATATACACAGGTTAAAGAGGCGCATGACCGCATTAAAGGCTTGCGAAACATGAGCAATTCGGCTTCGGGAAGCTAAAAATAAAATAGCTGACCGGAGATTTTTAGTTTCCGGTCAGCTTTGGCAAACCATTTCTTACGCGCTAACAACAAATTATCAAATATTCTAAATTGTTTTAATTAGTTTTTCAGGGGGGGCAGTTCATGGTCAGCAAATCAGCAGTTAAGGTTTTCAAACGTAAAGACGTAGAAAGTCCAATTCACAACATCAGTGAGCCAAAAACATTAGAACCAGAAAAGGGAGTGGTTATAGCTGAACGCCACTCGCGTCGCGAGTTAGTAAATACAGTTTCAAGTTGGGTGACGGAGCGCCGGGAGCGTAGCCGAACCGAAGAAATTGAAGGTTTGCGAAGAATCTTTGGTGACTCTGTTCCAAGTTTGAGCAGAGCTTAAAAGTCATTATAAACTTAAATTAAAGAGGCTTGGGTTAAACCCAAGCCTCTTTTTTTAACAACTTATTCTTGAAGTTGAATCAATCATTTTAAAGTCCATGCTTTTTCATCATATGGTAGAGACGTGGGCGATAAATCCCGAGCATATTAGCAGCAGCTTGTTTATTGCCGTTGGTGCGGGTGAGTGCTGCCTGCACGATTGAGCTTTCAAGTTGCTCAAAAATATCCGTCGAGGACATTTCGGCTGTTGCGTCAGGAGCTTTGCCGACGACAACTTCACCGATTCGCGTCCAGCTCAAATCTTCCTCACTTTGATTGCTATTAATAATTACCGACTCGAGCATTTCATTAGAAAAGGTTGTTTGTTGCTGCTGCTCAAACGGCAAATCTGAAATTTCTATTTGTTCGCCTTTGCAAAGTAAAACGGCGCGTTCGATAATGTTCTGCAATTCGCGGACATTTCCTGGAAACGCATGTGTCACTAACAGCATTTGCGCTTCGCGCGCGATACCTCGCACTTTGCGCTTGTATTTTTCAGTGTAAATTTGTAAGAAGTGTTCAGCCAGCCGCAGAATGTCGTCGGCGCGTTCACGAAGCGGCGGAACGCGAATCGTAATTGTATTAATGCGATAAAATAAATCATCCCTTAATAACCCCAATTTAATTGCATCCGCTGGTTCGCGGTTAGTTGCGGTAATAAGGCGAAAATCAACTTTCTGCGGCTTCTCGCTGCCGACTTTGGTATACATTCTTTCCTGCAAAACGCGAAGTAATTTGGGCTGTAATTCAACCGGCATTTCGGCGATTTCGTCGAGCAACAAGCTACCACCATCGGATTGACCAATCAATCCAACTTTCTCTCCGGTCGCGCCGGTAAAGGCGCCGCGGGTGTGCCCGAATAGCTCACTTTCAATAAGTTCTTTTGGCAGAGCAGCGCAATTGACTTTGATAAACGGTTTTTTTGAGCGCAGTGAATTGTAATGAATTGCATTGGCAATTAGTTCTTTACCCGTTCCCGATTCACCGATAATCAAAATCGAAGCATCCGATGGCGCAACGCTATCAATAATCTCGTATAAATTTTGCATTGCCTTGCTACCGCCAACGATTTCTTCGTAGGTTGTGCGCGTTGCAAGCTTACCGCGTAGCTGTTTGACCTCCTGCGAGCGGCCGGAAAGTTGTAAACCACGTTCAACTAAAACTACCAAACGATCTAGGTTAATGGGCTTTTCAACAAAATAAAATGCTCCGTGTTTAGTCGCTTCGACCGCTACCTCGACCGCACCGTAACCGGAAATTACAATCACCTCAGTTTCGGGCAGAATCTCTTTGCTGCGCTGAAGTAATTCCATACCGTCCATGTCTGGAAGGCGCAAATCCGTCAAAATCAGATCCGGTCGCTCCTCGGCAATCATTTGTAATCCTTCACTACCGAGAGTCGCAGTCAGCACTTCATAACCTTTTGTTTGTAAACTTAACTGCAAAAATCCAAGCGTATCTAAATCGTCGTCAATTGCTAAAATCTTGTTCTTAGCCAATTTTTATCACCTTTCACCTTGAGAAACTTGAAAACTGCGGGAGCGAATACGCCAGAACTGGCGCATCGTTATTTTTGTATAGTCATTGTACGACTTCAGTACGACTTCGTACAAATCAATGCTCGCTTTTACATACAATTGAGTTTACAATCAAAGCGCGTTAAACAATATTTTTCAATGCAATTAGGAGAATCAATGGATAACAAACTCGAAATTGACGAAGCACGCAGAGCCACGCAGCATGAAATGGCTAAAGCGCAAATCGAAGCCGATGTAAACCAAGAAATAGTAGCCCGCGCCGACGTTTCATCGCCCCGCGAGCAAGCCAGAGTTGACGATCTAGCACAAGATTTCCGCGGTAAAGCCGTTGATGAAATTGCTGAAACAGAGCGCGAGGTCGAACGCGGGCGAACTGTGGCACGAATTTCGCAGTTTGTTGATTACGTATTTTACTTAATATATTCGCTCTTTCTAATCAGGTTGGTTTTAAATTTGTTGGCGGCAAATTCCAAGAATGGTTTTGTGCAGTTTATTAATGCGATCACAAATCCGATGTACGCTCCGTTCAGAGGGATTACAAATAGTCCGTCAACATCAGAAGGCAACACTTTAGCGTTGCCAATTGTGATTGCAATAATTGCTTATTTGTTATTGCATCTGGCAATTAACGGTTTATTACGCCTTTTGGCGCATCGGAAAACGGAAGTTTGAAAATTAAAGCAAAATGATGGATAAATGACTTGAATTCATCGTTTTAACTTATAGATTCGGAGGACAAATTTATGTTGTGGACAATTGTTGTAGTTTTGTTGGTTTTGTGGGTTTTAGGTTTTGTGGCATTGCCCTCGGCAGGTTATCTCATTCACATTTTATTAGTACTTGCCATTGCTGTGGTGTTGATTCGCCTAATTCAAGGGCGCAACCCGGTCTAAAAACTCAAGGACACTTTCAAAATTTTGACCGACTAAAGAGAATTAAAAGGATATCAATGAAAATGGGCAAAAATTATAATAACGAAAATGGAGAAATGCGCCGTCAAACAACTTCCAGCAGTACGAGTGATAAGTTGACTTATCTGCTTCTCGGTGGCGGCATTGGTGCTTTAGTAGCATTACTATTTGCGCCGAAAGCGGGGCAGGAACTGCGCGGCGATATTGCAGATGTAACGCGCAAAGGTTATGACAAAACCTTGGAAACAGCACAGCACTTAAAAGAACAATCAGGTACATATTATCAGCAAATCAAGGAACAAGCTGGTGATGTTTACAATGTAGCGGCTGATAAGCTGAAAGGCACCACGCAACAAGTTGGTGATAATGCCGAGAACATTGGAAACAAAGCTTTAAACGCAGCTAAAGATGCTGGCAATCAAGTAGCTGACGCCGCAAAACAAACAGCAAACAATATTAGCGGCAGCGATGACGCTCAGAAAACTCAACACCACTCGGCCTAGACAGAAACGAATATTGTAGAAATATTAAACTGAGGTAACTTTATAAAGCGCGGATTTCGTCTGGAATCCGCGCTTTGTTATTTTTAATAAAGGGTATTAAATAATGATAGGCAAGAATATTTAAAATTCGTAGCGCCTTACCTCTTATCGTTTTTCTCTCGCCATCTAAAGTTATGTGGCATCGTACTTGCAGGTAACTGCCTGTTAGATACCTCAAATGGGTAAATTCTTCTCCTCTGTTTTTGATGTTATTTATACGAAAAGACCTTGAAAACATTTTGCCATTAAAGCTTGACCAAATAAGGTCTCAAAATTTGAGTAGTAGGAGAAATAATTATGAAAAAGTTTTTAGGAAGTCTCTTTGTTTTCACGTTAACCGGAGTTTTGCTTTATGTTACAAGCTGGGGGGCGTTTGCCCAAACTCGCCCATACCGTGTGAGTAACCGCCAGATTTCAAATCTGCTTGCAACAATCGAACGAGATTCGGACGCTTTTCGCAGCGCGGCAACAAATGCGCTGGACCGTAGCAGTTGGAATGGAACTCGTACCGAAGACGAAATCCAAAGCTATATCAACGATTTCGAGAATTCAACCGACGCGCTCAAAAGCAATTTTACCGACCGTCGATCGGTTAGCGCAGATGTCACAGACGTACTTAATAGAGCCGGAAACATTGATCGTTTCTTACAACAATATCGTCTTAACACCCAAGTTTCAACAGCTTGGACGCGGGTTCGCAACGACTTAAATACGCTCGCAACTTACTATAACGTTCGGTATGATTGGACTCAAAGCAGCAATAAATATCCAACTGACCGTTATCCAACAGGTAACACAAACAGTGCAGTTAATCGCTTAACCGGAACATATCGGCTTGATATTTCGCGTAGTTCGGACGTACAAGCAGAGATTGATCGCGCAACTACCGGCTTAAACGACAATCAACGTGATCGGGTTGGTCGCCAAGCATCACGTCGTCTTGAAGCCCCAGAGGAATTAGCGATTGAACGCAATGGACGCAGTATCACTATTGCTTCCTCAAAATCCCCGCGCGTTACTCTCGACGCTGACGGACGCACTATTAGTGAACAGATGCCGAACGGGAAAACGATGAATGTAACGGCGACAATTTACGGTGACCAACTGACAATTAACTATGCCGGCGACCGGATGAATGATTTTTACGTCGCTTTTAATCCAGTGAGAGGAAACAACCGCAATGAGGGCGATGATCTGCGAGTCACACGCCGCATTTATCTTGAAGGAGTGAACCGTCAGATTTCGGTTGACAGCTATTACACAAAAACTTCTCCAACTGCGCAATTGGACACGATTTATCGTGGCGATAATAACGGCAATAATGGCGGAAACATTAACGACAACCGTTATCCAAGTAACAACGGCAATTTTACCGTTCCCAACGGAACGCAGCTGACTGCTGTTTTGCAAACTGATTTGGATACGCGTAATTCGAAAGAAGGCGACCGCTTTACAATGGAAGTGAATTCACCGTCACAATACAACGGCGCAATCATCGAAGGCAAAGTTGGACGCGTTCAGCGTTCAGGTAGAGTTTCGGGTAGAGCGCAGCTTGAACTGGACTTTGAAACTATTCGAATGCGTAATGGACAAACATATAATTTTGAAGGTTTCGTTCAAAGCGCTAGAACAGCTAATGGTGACAATGTAAACATTGACAATGAAGGCGCGGTTCGCGAAGGCGACAATCAGACTAATAAAACTGTTGGACGCACGGCAATCGGGGCAACCTTAGGCGCTATTATAGGTGCCATTGCGGGCGGCGGAAGCGGTGCAGCGATTGGAGCAGGTGTGGGCGCTGGCGCTGGCGCTGGTTCAGTAATACTACAGGGACGCGATGATTTGAATCTAAAATCTGGAACTGAATTGACAATTACAGCCAGTTCGCCGCGCGACATAGCCAATAACAGATAATGGAAGAATGTAAAACATTGAAGGCGAAATGATTTAATTCATTACCCAGTTTTCAGACGTTTTTGACGGGCGAGAATAATAACTCGCCCTTTTTTATTGAACTGAACAAGCGTAAAAATTCTTAACAAAAACAATTGAGAATCAAACGAAAAATTAAAGATATCTGTAAACGAGCAAATTATTATCCAAAATTATTTACACTTTTCATTTGCAAGTAATTTTAGTAAACCGGCTTCTTCAGGGAGGTATTCAGGTTCGAGTTTATGAATCTGGCGTTTGGTGCGCGGTACAAATTCTCCAATTGTGATGCCTTTTTCGTAACAGGCAATAACAGTAGGGTGGACGTAACTATTGCGGCATACTGCAGGCGTGTTACCAAGCCGTTCGGCGACTGTTTTAATTATACGCACAATGTTTTTTTTAAGCTGGGAGTTATTTTCCGCAGCCCCTATCTCGGCTAATTCCCCGGCTGCCAAAACACTCGCCCCCCAAGTTCGAAAATCTTTTGCGCTAAATTCTCCTCCGGTTGCGTTTTTGATGTAATCGTTGATGTCGCGCGGCTTAATGGGACAAGCTTTTCCAACATCGTCTTGATAATTGAACAGTTTGCTGCCGCCCATAGCTTTTAAATCACTCATAATTGTTGCAAGTTCTTTGTCAACGACCACGCGGCGATGCCGGATGTGATGCTTGCCGACGAAATTGAAATGTAGTTCTCCATTTCGTTTGATATGCAAGTGCCGATTTCTTAAAGTCGTCACGCCATATGTTTTGTAAAGTTTGACGCTTTCTTCTGACCCGACGCGAATGTATAAATCATTTATCAGGCGAATCATGACCGCCAGCACTTTTGATTTCGAGTATCCTTCAAGCGCAATATCAGCGTTCAATTGTTGCCTCAAAGTCGGTAAAGCGTGTCCAAACTCAGCAACTCGGGCAAATTTTATGGCTTGCCGTGCGATGGAAAACTTTTCGTTATATCGGTACTGAATACGCCCGGCTGTATCAATTCCAATTGCCTGCAATTTGCCGCGCGGACTTGGGCAAATTCGCACTTCCTTCCAGGCTGGCGGAATTACAAGAGATTTAATACGCTCAAGTTCCGTTTGAGCAGTTATTTTTTGGCCTTCAGCATTGACGTAGCGAAAATTGCGTTGTCCCAAACCGATGCGCCGAATCCATCTTATGCGGCTGCCGCGTTCAAGAACGCCGTTCACCTTTGAAGATTCATCATTTGAATTTTTCATTTGCCGCGAAAACTACGCACAATTCCGGTAAGTATTGAAGCTGCTGCAAAAACTTTGGTGAAGATAGTTGAGCGGATGGGAAGATGTTTATCTTTATCAGCCAAAACACTTTCGTTTGTTGAATCTTTTACCTCAAGCAACTTTGAATTTACCGAGATTGATTTTTGTTTGTCCAATATTTCTTTATCACTCACCTTCGTATCATCTGAGGCTGGTTCAGACTGTTGTTTTGTTGCGGCTTCGCGTCCGCCGTCTCGGGGTGATTTCTCACCTTTTGCTTTTGCATCCGGCTCACCTGATTGAGCCGCTGCGTTTTCAATTTCACAATTGATTTCACCGCCAATAAGAATTGCCGCACCGGTGAAATACAGCCAAAACATCAAAATAATGACTGCACCGAGTGAGCCATAAGTCGCACTGTATGAATTAAAATATTGCAGGTAAAGTCGAAAACCGAACGAAATTAATAGCCACAAGGCTACTGCAACAACAGCCCCAGGTGTGATAAAACGCCAACTTTGCTCTTTTATGTCTGGCGAAAAATAATAAATCAATGAAATTGACAGCAAGACAAAAGTCAATACAATCAAGTATTGCAGGATTTGCCAGATAACACTTAAAACTGCTCCGAACCCCAGCTTTGCTGTTACATAATCATTAATTTGTCCACCAAAAAGCACTAGCGTAAGCGCAGAAATAATTAAAATGGCAAGCACCACAGTGAGAAAAACTGATAGCAACCTTCGCCACCACCATGATCGTGTCTCTTTGACTTCGTAAATCTTGTTGATGCTTTGTGTCAGAGCTTCTAAACCACTCGAAGCCGCCCATAACGCTAGAAGCAAACCTATTGTTAACTTGCCTCCACTAGAAGCCTGACTTACTTCTTTAATAACGGAACTAACTAAATCAAGAGCAGAAGAGGGTAGGACAGTTCCAAGATATGTAAATAGATTCTTTTGTAATTTATTGTCGCTACCAACTATAAAACCAAATATTGAAGTCAAAAAAATCAAGAGGGGAAACAACGAAAACAAAAAATAATAAGCCAGTTGTGCAGCACTGTCTAAAAGCCCGTCTTTCCATATTTCTTTATAAACTCGCGTACCTAATTCACGGACTGACAAGCCGCCGAGTTTCCACAATGAAGAAGCCATCGTTGTACTATGAAAATCCCCTAGAAAACTTAAATGCAAAACGTAAAATGTCCAAAGCTCAGGCTTTAACTAAAAGCTGAACTTTGAACATTAATTTTTTGAAAAAACTTAGGCTCCTATACTTCGCCCTGTTGCCAAGCGGTAGATAGCTAAAACAACAACTGCTCCAACGACCGCTAATAATAATCCCCAAATGCTGAAACCCATTCCGGTAGTGTCTGCAGCCGCACCTGAGCCAAACATAGCTCGTCCGATGAACCCGCCCACCAGCGCACCAACTATGCCCAGAACGATAGTAATGATTGTGCTGTTTGTATCAGGTCCCGGCATTACTGCTTTGGCTATAAAGCCCGCAATCAAACCAAAAACAATCCATAATACTATATCTGTAATTCCCATTTCTTTTTCTCCTTCTTTCGTTAAACTTCCTGTTTCTCTTTGTCAACCGTATTTTGTACGCCGACAATACTTTAATTTCTCTGTACAGAGCATAAAAGCAAGAACCTTGCCACAGGAGAAAACATCATTCGGAATATCAGCTGATGACTAAAAACTGCTTACTTTCATTCAGGTATTTTATAGAATTCAATAATTCAGTTGAGAATACAGCTCACGGCAAATGTTACAAAGAGAGAAAAAGCATACACAAACAATTATCACTGCCCCCGACATCACAATTGATAAAATTACGGCGTATGCCTGTAATATCACAAATAAATCAGCGTGATTGTTCCAGAACTTAAAAAAATTGGCATTACTAAATGAAATATGGCGATGTCATTGCGCACTTTTTATTATTGGGGTTACGCAAGGCTTCAAGGACGTTTAAGCCAGATTGAAATAATTCCATACAGTTACAGAACTGTCAGTTTTGTTAATATGGTTAAACCTTTGCGTTATATTCGACAATATTTTATATCAAGTAATTTCATTCAATTACTTACTGCCTGACTTGTCATACTCACCAGGATTTTTTGGTACACAAACGTACAGATTGAGCCGGTTATTAAGCGCAAACTTGAAGGCATCAGTTCAAAATTGGCGCGAAAGATTAGATGTTCAGAGGCGTTGGCGGCAAGCAGTTAGCAACATGTTAACCGCAAACACTGGGCTTTTGTGTCTTTGAAAAACAACTTGCTCAATTAAATTAAGGTTGTGAGGAGATTAAGAGATGGCAAATCGTTACCAAAATGATTATAACGACCAAGATTATCCGCATTACTACGATAGGGACGATCGTTATGATAGCCAGTCAGAACGCAGCAAGGATTCTGACCGCTTTCGCACAGAACAACGTAATCGTTCCGGCTCGGGAAGGGAAAACACGCAGGGCGGCTCATATGATTACAACCAGTCCAACGAGAATTTCGGCTCTTCGGCCGTAGATAGCAACCGCGATAAGGCCATTAGAAAACAAGGCTTTGGCGGAAATGATTATGGGCGCGGTTATGATTCCAGCAATCGTGCAAATGACGATTTTGCTTCGACAAATCGTTCGGGTAACTATGATAGAGATTCGAGACGCGAAAGGCGCGATGAACGCGGCGATTATACGCTTTACGGCTATGACCGCGATCAACGTTATGCGGATCGTTCCGGCGATTACGGCAACCAAGGTGAACGCACCAGCGATTACAGCAACAACTACAATTATTCCGGCGGCAGTTATGCTCGGAGCGACGATGACAAGCGTCCAAGTGATGGACGCGGCGGTAGCAGCCGTTATCGCGGTGAACAAGGTAGTAATCGCGGTGATTACGGACGAGAGCAAAGTTCAGGACAAGGTTTTTATGGACAAGGCGGTGGCTACACGGGAAGCAGCGAAAAAGGTTATGAGTATAATCGCCGTGAAGGAAATCGTAGTGAGAATCGTTTCCGCCCCCGGAGCGAAGAAGAAGAACGCGGTTGGTGGGAGAGGACAACGGACGAGGTAGCTTCATGGTTTGGCGATGATGAAGCCGCTCGTCGCCGCGAAAACGATTCACAGGAATTCGGTCAGCATCAAAATCGCGGTCAATACGGACAGCAAACATCTTTGCATCGCGGACGAGGACCGAAAAACTATCGTCGTACCGACGAGAGAATTAAGGAAGACATAAACGACCGTTTGACTGATTACGCTTATCTGGATGCTTCGGATATTGATGTCGAAGTTTCCAGCGGAGAAGTAACTCTGACGGGCACAGTTGAAAGCCGTTATGCTAAAAGGATGGCGGAAGACATTGCTGAAAATGTTTCGAGCGTCACAAACGTAGAAAACAGGTTGCGAGTCAAAAATCAAAATCAATCGAATGAGTACAGTGTTCAAAACCAAGCTGGGTTCTCGTCAACGAGCGCGGCGGATTCATCCGGGACATATGGCTCGCCTGAAGATCTGGCGGCAAACTATTCAAATCAGGGTTTATCTGAAGCGTCGCCAATTGGTAAATCGGCAACTGGTGATTTAACCGGCTCTAGCAGTTCGGTAAGTGAGACGAACAACTCAAATACTGGAACAATGGCTGCATCGGCAACCGGCGGAACTTCGACCGATGAGACGGCTACATCTGACGATAAATTCGATTCATCTGCGACTTTTTCGGAGCGCGGAGTTGATAAACTTTCAGGTTCATCAAAGTAAAATCTGTCGTAATCTAATGCAGAAAAAGCGGGAACATTCCCGCTTTTTCTGCATTTAACTTAAATCCTACTTAGCTCTTGCCAAAAATGCTGAAGAACGAACTCGCAGTGGAAGTAATTCTTCTCCGCAATCCGCCGATCATATTGCCGATATATCTGCCAACTCGTCCATAAATCGGGCTTTCCGCCATATCGTCGAAAAGCGAATAAAACACCGGTACTGCGAGCAATGTCAAAAGCAAACACAGGCTTTGACCACCAATAACTAGGACGCCGATTGAGCGATTAGTCCCTGAACCGGGACCATTGCCTAAGATGAGCGGCATCATACCAGCCACAAGCGCGATTGTTGTCATCAAAATCGGACGCAGACGGTCGCGGTTTGCTTGGATAATTGCGTCATATCGCTCCATTCCTTGTTGACGCAGTCCGTTAGTATGATCAATCTGCAAAATAGCGTTTTTCTTGACTACACCGAATAGTAATAGCAAACCCAGACCCGAAAAGATATTAATGGTTTGTCCTGCTATCAAAAGCGATAAAATACCGAATGGAATTGAAAGCGGTAAAGTCAGCAAAATCGTGATTGGATGAATAAATGATTCAAATTGCGCTGCCAACACGATGTACATAAAAATAAATGACAAGGCAATTGCCAGCAGGAAATAAAACCCTGCTCGACCTAACTCTTTTGAACGCCCGGCTAATCCCGTTTTGTAAGCCGGATCAATTTTCATGTCGGTGACAAACTTATTCATTTGATCGAGAACACCCGACTGCGACCCGCCGGGACGAACGTTGGCAAGCAGGGAAACTTGCCGCACACGATTTAGACGGTCAATTGCAGATGGTCCTGTGCCTTCTTTAATTGTTACTACTTGATCGAGCGAAACATAATTTGGATTTGGCGCCGCGCTGACGAAGGTTGTCTGAGCAGGAGAGGCGCCGGTTCCTCCTCCACTACCACTCGAAGCAGCTGAACCGCCGGTTTTGGAAGACGGGACAACCAATCGCTTTAGCTTTTCTTCGTTACTACGAAATTTATCAATGGCGCGAACTCGAACTTCGTATTGATCGTTGCCTTGATTAAAGGTTGAAACTTCCTGACCAGCAACGAGCGTATTGAGTGCCTGAGAAATATCGCCGACTCGAACGCCGAGATCGGCGGCACGGGCACGGTTAATTTCAAGGCGTAGTTCAGGTTTGCCGGAAATTAGAGTTGAATCCGCATCAACGACGTCGGGAATCGTCTTCATTTTCTCCAGCAAACTATCAGATATTCCCTGCAATTTGTCTAAATCCGGTCCCGAAACGACATACTGGATATCAGCATTACGATTTCCGCCGCCGGAAATGGCCGCCACCGGTTGAACGCTTGTCCGCAGATTATTTGGATAGTTTTTGAGCAGTTCTCGCGCCTGAATCATAATCGCGTCCTGATTCCGAGCGCGGTCTTTAATATCTTTAAGCTTAACGTAAATCGAAGCACTGTTGACAAGCTGCTGCTGCCCGCCGCCAATTGTCGTCAGCGTATCAGTGACTCCGTCCATTTTTCGCAAGTCGGTGGCAATCCGTTCCATTAGCGTCGAGGTTGCAGGGAGCGTATAACCTTCGGGCGCTCGTACTGAAATCTCAAATTGCGATTGATCGTCGTTGGGCAAAAAGTTTTTACCGACGAACATAAAGAGCGGCACAATACTTATCACAACGAGCGCGCACAAAACCACAACGACCCACCGATGCGCCATTGAACCCTTTAACAACCAAGTATAGGCACGGTCAATCTTGCTGTAAAACCAAGATTCTTTGCTATCATTCGATTTCGGCTTTCGAATTTCGCTCGTTGCCAACATTCCGTCGCCGCGCACCGCATCTCTGGATTCATCAGAAACAGTTTCGATGTTGTTTCCTTCTCCGACTTCCTTCTTTCGTTTAATAAGACGAGCTGCCAACATTGGCGTCAGCGTAAATGAAACGAGCAGCGAAACGGCAATAGCAAACGATGAAGTCAATCCAAACGAAGACATAAACCTGCCAACGATGCCGCCCATAAATCCGATTGGCAGAAATACTGCCATCAAACTTAATGTTGTCGCCAAAACAGCTAAACCGATTTCTTTGGTTCCTTCGATTGCAGCTTGAAACGGAGACATTCCCTTTTCTTCAACAAAACGATAAATATTTTCCAGAACCACAATCGCGTCGTCAATGACAATTCCGACCATCAACGTCAATGCCAACATCGTAATTTGATTGAGCGTATAACCCATTGCCATCATCAGGGCAAAGGTCGCGACAATCGAAGTCGGGATGGCGACGGCAGCGATAATCGTCGAACGAAAACTCCACAAAAAGACAAAGACGACAATTGCAGCTAAAATACCGCCTTCGATCAAGTGCGTTTCAATTGAATTGAGCGCAGCTTCGATAAAAATTGATTGATCGCCGACAATCTGCATTCGAAAACCTTTCGGCAGCGTGGGTTCAATTTCTTTGAGCCTTTCTTTAATCGCGCGGGCAATGGCAACCGTGTTCTGACCGGATTGCTTTGAGACAACCAAAGTTACTGCCGGTGCGCCGTTTAAACGCGCTTCGGTGCGGGCTTCTTCTGCACCGTCTTCGACATATCCGATGTCTTTGACTTTGACCGAGTAACCGGCTCGGGTGGCGACCACAACATCATTAAACTGCGTTGGATCCTGGATTTTACCGAGCGTTCGGACTTGCAGTTCGCGCGCCCCTTCGTCAACGCGACCACCTGGGGCTTCCTGATTTTGCTGGCGCACGGCACTCGCAACTTCGGTTGCGCTGACGTTATACGCTCGCATTTTATCAGGGTCGAGCCAAATGTTAATTTGGCGCTCGCGTCCCCCCACCATTGAGACTTGTCCAACCCCGCTGACCGATTCAATGCGCTCTTTAATTTGGTTGTCTGCGATGTCGGTAACTTCTCTAATGCTTGCCGATGCGGAGACTGCAATGCGAACAACCGGAGCAGCGTCAGTATCAAGTTTTTGTACTGTTGGCTGTTCGGCTGTGTCCGGCAAATCTGGAATTGCGGTTTGCACTTTCTGGAGAACTTCCTGCGATGCGGTGTCAACGTTTTTCTCCAACACAAATGTGATGAAAACCTGACTAACCCCCTCGACAGAAGTGGAACGTAATTCGTCAATTCCGCTAATAGTATTGACCGCCGATTCGATTTTATCGGTGATTTCGGTTTCAACTTCCTGCGGCGAAGAACCAGGGTTGACCACTGTCACGGTAATCGTCGGCAAATCAATTTTGGGAAAAAGATCAACGCCCAAACTAAAAAACGAAAACGCCCCCACTACCGTCAACGATAAAATCAACATCGTGGCGAAAACCGGACGTTTAACACATACTTCTGCTAACCACTGCATAGCTCAAGGGTCCCAAGTCCCAAGTCCAATGTCCAAAGTTCCTGCTGCGAAACGACTTTGGACATTGGACTTGGGACTTTAGACTTATTGTCTGACTTCGATTCCGTCAACTAATGATTCAAGGTTGCTAACTGCTACTTGTTCATTAAGTTTAATGTTTCCGTTAACCTCAACCAAATCGTTTTCGGTTTCACCGATTTGTACCAGACGTTGCTCGGCACGTCCGTTGTTAATTACAAAAATGCGGCTTGTCGTTCCTTCCTGACGCACGGCGCGAACCGGAACCATCACAACAGTTCGGTTTTGAGGCAGCAGAATGCGCACCGTAGCAAACTGTCCGGGTTTCAGTAAGCCGTCAATATTATTGACTTCCGCTTCAGCAGTTAAAGTCCGTGAAGTCGCGTTCAAACCAGGAATGATTCGAGCTATCGCGCCGCTAAATTGACGGTCGGGATAGGCGCTAGTGTTAAGCGAAATTGATTGATTGACGCGAACCCTGCCGATAGATTGCTCCGGCACGTCAATTCTGACTCGCAGCGGATTAGTGCGAACAATAGTCGCAACTTTACCCGTGGTGCTGACAAATTCTCCTAAATCGGCGTTGCGCTCTAAAACCGAACCGCTAATCGGTGAATAAATCACTGCATCGTTAATCGCTTTGTTCGCTGAATCAACTTGTGTCCGCGCCGCATCAACGGCTCTTTGCGAAGTCAAAACGACTGCCTGAGCTGATTCAACTGCTGATTGCGCCGTTCGAATCGCCGCATTATTTTGGTTGGCAGCGTTTAAAGCCGCCTCGTATTGTGCTCGCGCTTGATCAAGCTGCGCGCGAACTTGATCATATTGCGAACGAGAAACATCGCCCGATTCGATCAAGCGCTCATTACGCCGCAATTGTATCTCTGCTAAATCAAGAGTCGCTTTAGCGGTTTTTACTTCAGCAATATTATTGATATTGAAGCCTTGACCCGGCGTTAAGCCGAGCCGAGCTTGCGTTTGAACGACGTTTGAGCGAGCCTGCTCGACATTGGCGCGAGCTTGTTCAACCTGTGATTGCGCTTGAGCGACTTGCGCCCGCGCTTGTTCGAGGCGGATGCGGGCATCGCGGTCATCAAGCTGAACCAAGACGCCGCCCTTTTGGACGTAACTGCCAATATCAAAATTGACGGCGACGACTTTACCGCTGACGGTTGGCGCGACGTCAGTCTGAGCATCGCTGACAAGGCTTCCCGTTGCCTCAAAATATTCCGGCAACTCGCGTGAAACAGTTGGAGCGGTTGAAATGTTAACAATTTGCGGAGTAGGTGCCGCATTTACACCGTTTACATTTCCGTTATTCGATGCAGCACGAGAACCCGCACAACCAGAAAACACTGCGGCGGAAAAGATAATCGCCAATAAAAATGCAAACTTGTTATATAAAAATTTATCAATTAAAGACCGCATATTTCGCCTTATTTCAATCGTTTTCTAAACTTCTTCTTTTTCGCTTTTAATTTTCACTCCGCGAAGTAAAATCTCTGTAAACTGCCGCGCAGCTTCTTCATTTGAAACATTCAATAAACGCCGATCTTTATCCCAAAGCGAGTTATTGAGCGAATGATGAATCACCATTCCTAAAAAAGAACGCACCATTAAACGTGGCTGCAATTGTCGAAATATGCCTTCTTTCTGACGTTGCTCGATATAAGCGCCCAAAAACTCGTAAAAGTGCACTATATAACGGTCGAAAAAAAGTTCCGCCAGCTCATGTCCTTCAAGCGCGGAAAAGAGCAACAACCGCATAAAATCTTTGTCTTCATGATGATGCGACAGCGCGTTGATTGCTAAATTATAAAAAACTGCATAATCATCTCCGGCTGCAATAAATTCGCTTAAAAGTTCGCAGGGATTTGCCAATCCACCCTCGCAAGCCTTGAAATCAATGATCGCGCTGTAAAGTTCTTGTTTTGTCGCAAAATGTCGAAAAACCATCGCTTCAGAAACTTGGGCAGCGGCAGCAATCTCACGCGTAGTCGTTCCGCGGAAACCATGCTGCGAAAAAAGCTGGACAGCTATTTGCAGTATTTGCGACCGACGTTCATCCGCAGCCATGCGGTTTCCGGTCGATGAGGTAATTTTTGTTGAAATTGAATCTTCGTTCACTCTGAATTAAATAGTCACTAAAAGATGAAAGTAAGTACTTACTTACTTTGCCGGATTGAACGTTTTCTGTCAAGCAATAGTTGCGGATAACGTCTGAGGAACAATGCCCCTGAAAACTTCGTATCAACCTTTACGCACATGACAGCATCCGATACGCAAATTGATCTATTATTAGAAAAGGAGATTTTTGAGATGGCAGAATTTGAAAACGTAAGTGAGAATAGCGCGTTAGTTGCAACAGCTAACCCGTCTAACGGCAAAGATGAGAATCGCGATTATGTTGATGGTTTGAAGACCCAGGCGCAACAATATGGGCAACAAGCTCTTGACGGTTTGAATAAAGCCAAAGATTACGCTAGCGAATATTACGGGCAGGCAACTGAAAAGTTGAAGGATTTACAAGGCAAAGATATGAGTCAAATCGCTGAGGAAGCCAAAGACTTTGCTCGTCGCAAACCCGTTCAGGCGATTGCGATTTCAGCCGCTGTTGGTTTGGTTCTCGGATTGATTTTACGCGGTGGACGACGTTAAACTAAACAATTATCAAAACAAAAAAGCGAGGCTTTAATCAAAGCCTCGCTTTTTTGTTTTTAGTTGTAAACAAACAAAGGATTTTCCCACAAAGTTTGGGTTAATTGTGCAAAATAAGTGTTTATGTCTTTGGTCACGGGCGCAGAAGTTTCTAGCGGGTCGTCAACATACAAAGTACCAGAATCGCTGTCAATTCCGGTGATAACAACAACGTGACCGTCAAAAGTGTTACCCCAAGTTCCTGAGTAAATGATTGGTCCGTAAGTGTTGATAAATTGGTAAATTCCGGTCGCATTAGGTGATAAATCGAGCGGTTTGAAACCGCAATCCTGCGCCCATTGTCGCCATTCTGCCCATGATGGATTGCTTCCGGCGGCAAATCTAGTTTGCATATACGGAAATGTGTCCGGTCCTTGTAAATCGGCGAGTGATTGCTGACTTTTGTTTTCGTAGTATCGCACGACCATTTGTAAACAGGTAAACCAGCAGGCTCTAGGGTTTAATTGTTGCTGGTGTCTAACTCCGTTAATTCTAACAATTGGCATTCTGCTATTTCTCCTTTTCGCTATCGTGCCGGGATGACGAGACATAACTGCGGGTTTTGCTAGAGGTCGTGAGGAGAATATTTGACAGCAGCGATAAACCTTTCTAGCTTTCTTGATTAAGTAGTTTTTCAGTTCTTGTGGCAGAATTTTAGATAGTGTCCGAGTATTTAAGCAATGACCAAAAGAATATTCAATTTTAGCGCAGGTCCAGCCGTTTTGCCGACAGAAGTTTTAGAAAAGGCGCAAGCCGAATTGCTCTCCTTGCAAGGCATCGGAATGTCTGTCATGGAAATTAGCCACCGTTCTGAAATTTTTGAAAAAATTAATCATGATGCTCAGCAGGGCATTAAAGATTTACTTGGTCTGCCTGCGAATTATCAAGTTTTGTTTCTGCAAGGGGGCGCAACTTTTCAGTTTTTGATGATTCCGCTTAACTTTCTGTCAAAGGAGACAAGTGCGGATTACGTTGTTACAGGAACGTGGGGCGAAAAAGCAGTCGCCGAAGCAAAACGCTGCGGGACGGCTCACACAATTTTTTCGACCAAAGAAAGTGGATTTAAATCAACACCAATACAAAACGAGCTTAAATTTAACCAAACCGCCGCTTATGTGCATTACACCTCAAATGAAACTATCGAAGGTGTGGAATTCAAATATGATTTGGACGCCGGTAAAATTCCACTGATTTGCGACGCTTCTTCAAATATTTTGTCAAAGCCAATTGATGTTTCAAAATACGCGATGATTTACGCCGGAGCGCAGAAAAACCTCGGACCGTCAGGCGTCACAGTCGTCATTATCCGCGATGATTTGCTCGAAAAAGTCCCGGAAAATCAGTTCGCAATGCTTGATTACAAAATTTTTGCCAAAAACAATTCAATGCTTAATACGCCGAATACCTGGGGGATTTATCTCATCAATTTAGTCTGTAATTGGATCAAGGAAAAAGGCGGGCTAGTCAAGATGCAAGAGCGAAATGAAGCCAAAGCCAAAGTTTTGTATGACGCGCTTGATGCCAGCAATTTTTATCAAGCTCACGCCGACCAGGCGGCGCGCTCGACGATGAATGTCACTTTTCGCTTGCCTTCAGAAGAATTGGAGAAAAAGTTTTGCGCCGCTGCCACTGAAATTGGCTTGGATAATTTGAAAGGGCATCGCAGCGTGGGCGGCATCCGCGCTTCGATTTATAACGCTTTTCCGCTGGCAGGCGTAGAGAAACTGGTCGAATTTATGCACGATTTTGAGCAGCAAAACGGCTAATTGACTTTAATTTCCCGCTTCAATTTTTGTTCGCGCGGTGCGGACGGTTTCATCAAAAAGTTTTTCCAAATCGGCGTTGCTGTTGCGGAGTCCGGCATTAATAACCCGCTCGCCCCACGCCAGATATTCAAGTTTTCGCTTCTTGCTCCAGTCGGCAGGTGGATCATTACCGATTTCGCGGATATTACTAATTTTATCGGACAATTTAACTTGTTTTGCTTCAACCGAAAGATGGGGCGCGTGTTCGACTTGCTTCTCTTTACGCTCAGCCTTAGGCAAGCTTTTGTCGTCGGTGACTTCGGCGACAATTTCGCGTACCCGTCTCCCAAACATGGCTTCAATTTCTTCGGGCTTAGTGTCGGTGTCCTCAACCGTATCGTGCAAAACGGCGGCGAGCAAAACGTTTAAATCGTTTACTTTTCCAACCCGAACAAGTTGTTCGCAAACCTCAAGTGGGTGATTAATATATGGGACTTCGTGAGTGCCTTTGCGCCTTTGATTTCGATGTTTGTCGGCAGCAAACTTCACAGCTTGCAACAATTTTGCTAAATCATTCATAAAATTTACAAAGATAAACAGGATAGACAAGATAAAGATTTTAATCTTCTATCATGTTTATCCTGTTCATCTTGTTTGAATTTTTCTTTATTTTTACCGAACAACTTCAATACTTAAAACCTGTTGTCCCGCGATGACGAATTCGGCTGGTGCGAGTTCCTGCTCAAAAATTGGCGAAAGAATTGTTGGCGTCACCCCGCCGACCGAGCGGTCGTTATTTAAAGTCGCAAGCATCGAAGGCGGCAAGTTCGGCATTTCGCTAGAACCGATAATCGCGCCGTTGGTAACCCGCGTTACTTGTAGATAAAGACGGTCACTCTTTTTAACTTGATTAATGACATTTACCATTTCAGCAACATTTTTCGGCGTAAACGATTTGGAAGGCGCAACTTGTTGGAGCGATGCGCCATCTCCGACGTAAACTAAATAAGTCCCGGCGGGGGTGTCAGCCGGAATTTGAACTGGAATCCGCTGCGCGAACATTCTGCCGGCGTCGGTTCTAACATATGCTTGTGCTTCAAACATTTCTCCGGCTTTGACTTCTGCTTTATCAAGAGCGAGGCGTTCGAGCGTCGCGACTTTCTTCCCGTCAACCGAGACAACATCAATTTTGACATTATTAATTTCCGCATCGCCAAAACCCGAAAGCAACGCGCCGGTCGGAGCGGCAACTGATCCGGCGGCAAAAACCGGCGCGTTAGCGGCAGAAAAGCGCCGTTCGATATTTATCGCGGGCGCACCTTTGACGTTGATCTGACCATGCAGCGAGATTGTTGAATCTCCAAGTGCTCTTTCGGTCGCCGTAATTGAATTGAAAACCGTGATGTTAAGCAGCAGCGGGGTTAGAAACGGATCGTTGACAACTTCAAATTTATAGCTTTGTTTTTGGTTACGGCTTGTTTGAATGTTAATTTCGACCGGAATCATTCGAGCTTGCTCGCCGAGTTTGCCCATAATTCCGGTTTGCCTATCCTGCGCCAGAACTCCTACCATCGCTTCCGGAACGGCCAGCTTAAAGGAATTATTGGCATTAGGAACAACAGTCAGAACAGAAGATTCTAACAAAGGCATATTTGCCGAACCTAGATTCAAAAACTGGTGACCGAAAGCATACACCTTTTCGCCGTCACGATAAGTAACCGTTCCTGCTGCGGCTAGACTGTAATCGCCGCGCGCCAGAGCGACTGAAACCGAATCACCGGGTTGTAAGGTCTTATCATCATATTTTTTGAGCGACGTAATTTCCGCAGCCGCGCCTGCCGCAGCAACCGGCAGCAATCCACTGGCGACAAGTTGGGGCGAAAATTGATTTAGACTGGCTTGATTGATTCCGCTGAAAACGAGCGGCGTAGCAATCGGAGCAAACTGCTGACCGAGCAACCCGATGAGGGGCGAGCCTTGCGGAACGTTTGCCAAAAAAGGCGCACCCGAAATGGCAGGCTGCGGTAAACTCGATTTAAAATCTGCGGCAGCAAGTTCAGTAAAAGAAAATGTCTTCGACTCGACTTCGGTGCGTCCCAGAGGAGCTGAATTTTGCTCGACGTTTTGAATCATGCTTTGAATCGGGGTAATTCCGGCAATCGGTTCCTTAGAAAACGGAAAGCTGAATGAGATTGCGCCAACCAGTTTGCCGTCAATATAAACAGGTGAGCCGCTCATTCCGGCAAAAACTCCGGTTCGTTCAGCATTGGCGCCGTGCAGTCTGCCGATAATTGCAGGTTGTTTGGGTCCTATGAAACCGGGCAGAACGCCTAGTATTTCGACTTCAAACTCTTCTGGTTCAGTTCCGGCGAAAACGGTTTTGGCGACGCCGCGTTGACCGGCTTTAATTTCCGACAAAGGAAAAAACGGCGCACTTTGATTTGCCGAAGCGTCGCTTTTCGGCGAGCGGGGTTGAGCCCAAACATTGCCCGCAACGCCTAACGCGAGGGCAAACGCCAATCCAAAAATTCTTGTTTTCATAATACTTGTTAAAAAAATTTTGACACAAACTAACAATTTTTCATTATAACTCTTTTCGTTAGTTGGTAGGCATGGTAACATAAACGCAAATTTAGTGCTGACCGAACTCGGTTACAGCTCACCGCAAATTATAAAGCAACAAATTAGACACGCGACACAGCCCAAAAGTTGCGTTAAATCTCGAAAATCTCGTTTTCATAAAACACAATGCGAATATCAATTTGGCGTAAACTACTTGGAAGTTTGTTAAAACTGATGCTTCCGGCAATTTTGTTGATTATTTTAGCGACGGTTGCCGGAACCGTTTGGTTAATTCATTTAACTACGGAAGAGCCGCCCCGCGTAGCCTATCTGATTACCCCGGCGCGTTTTAAGGAAATTACCAATAGCGGCAGGCAGTTTACCGAAGAAACCTGGGATAACAAGGACAAGACGAGTTCGCGCGGGTGGCTGATGCGCGGGACGCCCGGCGCGCCCGCCGTCATTTTGCTGCATCGTTATGGAGCGGATCGTTCTTGGCTGTTGAATCTAGGAATAAAGCTTAACGGCGCTACAAATTTTACCGTCTTAATTCCAGATTTGCGCGGACATGGAGAAAAACCAACAGTCAAATATACTTCGCTCGGCGGCTGCGAGGCTGATGATTTAATTGGTTCGCTTGGTTTTCTGCGCGCTCAAAAAAGCGAAAAAGGCGAAAACCTGGTCGGACCAAAAGTCGGAATTTACGGAGTCGAAATCGGAGCTATTGCAGCGATGATGGGTGCGGCGAATTCCAGCGATGTCCAGGCACTCGCGCTCGATTCAGTTCCGGCTTCTACGGGGGACGTTTTGCAAACGCTCGTCAGTTCGCGGACAGCATTTGCCGCGGCAGCAATCGGGCCACTCGCTATTACCGCTGCCCCGCTTTATTTTATGCGCGGCTGTTATAAAGATACTCCGCTTTGCGAAACAGCAGCAGCCTTAAGTAATCGGAAAATCTTGTTGTTAGCGGGCAAGGACGCTCCGCACTGGCAGGAATCAACCATCGCTCTGGCAAGCTGTTTTGGCGGCGGGGCAAACGTGGAAAAGAAAACTGATTTACAGCCGTCCGGCTACAATTTGATTCAGTCCGCCACGCCTGAACAGCAGGAAGCCTACAACAAAATGGTTATAGATTTCTTTCGACAGGCATTAGCGGGAGGTTAACGTTTTAACCGTTAAATTTCTAAATACTACTCAATACGCGAGCGTCCTCTAGGGCGATTATGCTTTAAACTTTTATAACGAAAGCTGTCGCAGTTCGCGCTTCAAAATTTTACCGGTAGCGCCAATTGGCAGGCTATCGCAAAATTCAATGTGGCGCGGATATTTATTAGCTGCAAATTGTTCTTTACACCAAAGAGCCATTTCGTCAACGGTTAAATTGGCATCTGGTTTTTTAACGATAAAAGCTTTGACTTCTTCGCCCAGCCGTTCGTCGGCGACGCCAATCACCGCTGCCAGTGAAACCGCCGGATGGGTCATAATAACTTCTTCCAGTTCGCGCGGATAAACGTTGTACCCGCCGCGCAGAATCATATCCTTTTTGCGGTCAACAACTGATAAATAGCCATCCATATCAAACATTCCAATGTCACCGGTGTGAAACCAACCGTTTTTCAAGGCTTCCTCTGTTTCTTGAGGGCGATTGTAATATCCTTTCATCACATTGTGACCGCGGATCACTATTTCACCTCTTTCTCCGCTCGCAACTTTCTT
Organism: Pyrinomonadaceae bacterium; assembly: GCA_040005335.1. Taxonomy (GTDB): domain Bacteria; phylum Acidobacteriota; class Blastocatellia; order Pyrinomonadales; family Pyrinomonadaceae; genus JBBQUS01. The sequence continues at coordinate 50,215 of JBDTZD010000312.1, forward strand.
ATCTTCATCATTTACGCAATTAATTTCCACTCCAAACAAAGGCTGACCCACAGTGCCGGGTTTGGAAGGGCGTTCGGGATGATTGAAACAAGCGACGGGCGCAGTTTCGGACAATCCGTATCCTTCCAAAACGCGGACCCCAAAAGTTTTTTCAAAAGCTTTCATAACTTCCACCGGCATTGGCGCACCGCCCGAACTGCAAACGCGAAGGCTTTTGGCAATTGCTGAAACGTCAGCGCCGGAGTCTTCGACATGCCTCAGCAAAGCCCAAAACATTGTCGGAACGGCTGTCCAAAAATTTACTTTCTCGCGGATCATCGCGTCCAAAACCGTTTGCGGTTCAAAACGCGGTAGCAAAACGATTTGAAAGCCTTGATAAAAAGCGACGTTCATTTGTGCCGTTTGTCCGGTTGAGTGAAAAAGCGGCAGTGTGATTAGCAAGGAATTTTCGGCGGCAGCGGAAAAATCTATTTCCGGCAAATATATATCTCGCGAAATCATCGCGTTGAGCAGCATATTTGAATGCGTCAGCTCTGCTCCCTTGGGTTGTCCCGTTGTGCCGGAAGTGTAGAGGATAACGGCGGTATCTTCGGACTTGGTCGGATAAGTTTCAAATTGGTCGGAGGCGGGAAACATCAGCTGCGCCAGCGTTATTGAATTTTCAATATCACTGATTTGAGACATAGGGTTGACCATCATGGTAATAAAATGCTGGCAAGTCTCAACTTCATCAAATCCGGCTTTGACCATTTGCGCGAGCGGCAGTTCGGGTGTTCCTTCAAAACAAAAAACCGCTTTGGCATCGCTATCCTTCAGATGATAAGCGACTTCGCGCGGTTTAAATAAAATATTAAGCGGAACGACGACCGCACCAGCCTTCAAAATCCCAAAATATACCATTGGAAAGTAAGGCAAATTCGGGCACGAGAGAGCGATTTTATCACCCGGCGCAATTCCGATTTCGCATAATCCATTAGCGATTCTGTTGGCATAATCATTAAGTTGTTTGTAGCTCAGGCGGGTTTCGTTCCAGATGACAGCCAGTTTGTCCGGCTGTTGCCGAGCCTGACGTTCAATTAACATTGATAGGTTAAGAGTGGTTGCGCCGCCTTGCATTTTGTTTTCCCTTTTATCCGTTTACGATTTTGTGAGATTACAACAAATTTTTAACTGATTTTACGTCTAAAGTCCAAAGGAAAAGCCCAAAGTTCTAATAAACGACTTTGGGCTTTTATCTTAAGAATTAACAGAAAATTACCAACGAATTGGGCGGATATCCGGTCCGACAACGTGCGAACCGGACAGAAAAAATTTTCCGTTGCCGTCGGGATCGCTGAGGCTCGCACCGTCAGAGTGAATAAAATGAGCTCCATACCAAACGACCGAATCTTGATTCACTAAAGATTCGCCGTTTAGAAACTGAGCAATCTGAATATAGGCGGTTGAACAAGTCGTACAATTAACACCGTCATCAATTTCGTTTTGGAAAGACGTTCCGCCAACCACATTTTTATATTTTAAAAGCCAGAAATCGCCCTTCCCAAACGTATCGGCTACGCCATCGGTCAAGTTAGGAACGAGCATATAGGCCTCGTCTCCCGTCGCGTTTTGCACGACGATGCTGCGGTTTGTCTGATAACTGCGTGAAATGGCGGCTTCGGTCGTCACCGGAGTCAGAAATTTACGTCCGCGCTCGGCGATAAAAACGTTGTTATTGGCGTTGACAATATCAAAATCGAAGCGCCAGTAAACATGGTGGTTGTGAACAAAACAAACGCAGCTATCATCGGTTGCGCCGAACCCATAGCGCGGTCGAATGGTACCGTCGTTGGCTAATCTCCATTCCATCAAATAGCGATACCAACCGGCTTGCATTTCAGTCACTAAAACTGTTTCGTTGTCTTGCGTATAAACGGCCACGCCGCGAAAGTCACCGGTATCAGTACCGCTTTCAAGAACGGTCTTTGCCACCGACCCCGGTGGTAAGATCCGAATTCCTGGAGCGGGATCAGTAGAGCCGGCAGCGGTTTGAAACATATCTTCCTGATACTGCCAATCTCGGTACGGTCCGCACTGACCACCCATGTATTGAACGTTCAAAATCGGCGAATGAGCGCGTTTTAAAACCATTTTCCCGCGATATTTGAGATCGCGCAGTTCGATTCCAGACTTACGACTGCCGCTCGATGCCGACGGACGAATTACTAGCATTTCCCAGAGCGTCGTCCCGTTTTGCGAGACCGTCATTTGATATTGTCCCGCTGTCCCGCTTCCTGTCGTACTTTGTCCAGAGTCTGGAACTCCGCAGGCTGTCGGCGTAGCCATCGATGTCGGGGGTGCATGACTTGGATAACGAATAACTTTTTCGTTTTTAAGACTAACGCTGACTACTTCGTTAGCGGTCGAATTGTCAAGAGAACTTAGACCGACGTTGATTAATCGTTCGTTGTTATCTTCAGAAACGGTAATCGGCGGCATCGCCTGAAAAGTTTTTAATGTATTCGATTTCAAAGCTGTTCCGAATTCCGAGTTTTGCTGCAAGATTTGCACGGCGTAATCAAACTCTTCGACGCTGGCGTCAGGTTTGCTCGCATCTTCAAAAACGCGCACATCTTCGGGTTGGCTAAGATCGCCTTCGGCAACAAGTGTTCGCTCGTTGGTATAATCGTAAAAAATGATGCGAAATCTTTGCGGTGCGAAAATGCCGCTCGTCGCTTTATCATTGGTTTCGAGATAGCCAAATGAAATTAAACGATAACTGGCTCCATTAAGCTCATTTTGAACCGTCGCGCTTCGTTCTGTTCGCTCTTTCAGCTTATCCAGTTCTTCCGGCGACATTCCAACCGGGACAATCTTAATGTCAACGGGCTTTTCGGCTCTCGCTCGACGTTTGTTGGTGGTTGTTCCACCAGCGAAAACAAGGCTAGTTGTCAGCATCACGAAGCTGAAAGTGATAAATGCAGAAAAAAATCTTTTGAACATATTCCTCCCTAAAATCCTGATTTTCCAGTTAGTCCCAATAAAAGGATAAAAATCCAAAGTCGAAAATTAATCTGTCAGATCTTTCTGATTTTGGATTTTCTTCTCTAAATTCAATGCGTTAATTTACCAGCGAATCGGCCGAATGTCAGGTCCGACGACGTGTGAGCCGGAAATTACAAATTTACCGCTCCGGTCTGGATTAAGCAAATTTGAGCCGTCTGAGTGAACGTAATGCGCCCCGTACCAAACGACCAAATCTTGATTGACGAGCGATTCATTGTTGATCCAAGGGTTTAAGTTAATTGCCGTGCTGGTGTTGGGATCGTCGAGTTCTCCGGGTT
>JBDTZD010000306.1:0-5739 GCA_040005335.1 Pyrinomonadaceae bacterium
TAATATTTGGCATCGTCTCGGCTTTTATCGAACGCCTTCGCAGAAACACAATTTTTAGAAAAAATATGTTAGAGCTAGAGGAAACTTTTGTTTGTCATTACCGATAATTTAGATAAAGGAATTTATTGAGCGAGGTAATTATGGGCAGAATTGAAGACGGACAAATCAGAGTTCAACATCATCAGAATCAGCCGCCGCCGGTAGTTAAGCCGAAAAAAGAAGAGCTGCCAAAACCATTAATCGTCGCGCAAAACGCCAACACGCAGCGCGGCAATGTGCAGAGTTACGGCGATCAGCAGAAAGCGAGACTTAATAATTTGCTCAACGGCGATCGGCGCGATAACTCTTTGCTGATTGGCGGCACGGCGGGCAGCACCGCCGCGCAATTTGAATTGAGCGAACAGAGCGTCCGCAATGTCGGGGTTATCAAAATCAAAGGTGATGCCAGTACGCCAGCTGATTTTGTCAGTAAAGTCGAGCGCGACATTCAGAAACTCGCTCCAAACTACAGCCTCGAACTGCGTCCGCAAAACAGCCCATATTACGAACAATTGTGGGATAAAATGTACGGTAGCGACACGCTCGCCGTGGTTCGCCGCCCGGAAAATACTTTGCAGCCGCGCGTTGGCGGACACGAACAAGGCTATCGCCTGCTCGATCAGCTTCATAACAATCCAAATGAAATTACTATCAGCTATAAAGCGAATGACGCATTTGCCGCCCCGCGAAATTATTTGGATTCTTTTGGGACGGTGACCTCGCCGAATAAAGGCTCGGCGGTTGACGTTCATTACGACCCAGATTTAAGCGTCGGTCTGCCGGTTAAAAAATCTAATGGTTCTTTGACCAACGCGCTTTCTGATTCGGCGATAGTTTTGGGTCACGAATTCGGTCATGCCTCGCATATGCAGCGCGGGACGCAGCAAAACGTGGACGGTACGCTTTTGCAAAACTTTGGCGCAAACCAAAATCGGATAATGGGCACGCAGGGCAAAGAAAATATCTTTTCGAGCGACGGCAGATTTTATCAAGAAGGCGATCATCTGCAAATCGGTTTGCGCGAAGAATTTCGCAATGTCGGAATGCCCGGACATCGCTACGGCAGCGAACCAACCGAAAACTCGCTGCGCCGCGAGCTAGGTATTACCGATCGCCGCGTTTCGTATCAAGATCAAGCCAGCTATACGGAAATTACACCAACCCAGGCACGGCTCGGTCAGCTTTCGACCAGAACACAAACTTTTAGAGACAACGTAGTTGATGGCGTTCGTGGTTCGCGCAACAGCGCGTTAATTGGCGGAGGCATGGGAGCTGTCACCGCTCTCTGGCAGGGCAAGGATGCGAAAGGCGTCGTAGAAGATACCGCTCTGGGAGCGGGAACGGGTGTCGCTCAAGAGGTTATTCAAAAAACAGTCAACGGTGCGCGTGCGACCACTGTGGGGATGAGCGAAAACGCTTTTCGGACGGCTGCCAGTCAGGTCAAAGGCGCGGCGGTTGCGGGCGCGGTGATTAACACGGCATTTGCGGTTCATGATCAATGGGACAATTTGCAAAATGATGCGACACGTTCCACCGCCGTCGGCGTCGTTGCGAGCGAAGCGGTGGTCGGCGCAGCATCAGGCGCAGCGGGCGCGTATGCCGGAGCTATGGCAGGAGCGGCAATCGGCAGTATCGTTCCCGGCGTTGGGACAGTTATTGGCGGAATCGTTGGTTTTGCCGTCGGCGCCGGAGTTGGTTACCTCACCGATAAAGGTTTGCGCGGACTCGGCGTTGACAAAATGATTGCCACCGGAGTGACAGCGACAATTGATACGGTTTCAAATCTCGGGCATCAAGCCGGTGAAGCGATCAGCAATGTTGCCAACAATGTTGCTGAAGGCGCAAAAAATATGATGGGCGGGGCCGTCAACAAATTAGCTTCGGTATTTGGCTGGTAAAAAACTGATTATTTCAGAAAATTATGCCTTCGTAAGACTTGATTTTACGAGGGCATAATTTTCGGTTAAAAATAGAGAGTGATAACTATGGATTCGCTCAAAAAAATTAAATTGGAAACACAGCTGAACGTTATAGATCGCAGTTTTTTTGAAAGCGACCCGCAGACCGGCAATTTCACAAGAACATTTTCGCCACCTCTCCTCGATGAAGTTCTCGCCCTTGATCATCAAAATATTGAGCTAGATCAAAGAATCTCTGAAATGCTGGTTGGTGATTCGATCAAAAAACTTTACGTCGGAGTTTTGCTTTCCGACGTTGATAAGGATAAAGCGCGGAAAATCTTAGAAAGTTTGACAAACGACTCGACCCGAATTACCGTGCAGAAATCTGTTGGATTCGGTTTAGTTGATTCTTCGGTTAAAATTTTGGCGCGAGATTTTTTGGCGCAGGGAACAATTCGCGGCGATTATTATGCTAAAGCTGAAGCTTTAGCAAATTGGGCTGTGGCAGTTTCGATGGAAAAAAGAGCGGAGAGGCAAGCTTTCGACAATAGTTCCCTGCCAAAATTGGAAGATGTCTTGGAAGCGCAGGATTCTCCTGCACAATCAAGGAGGCTGCGGCTCGAAATTGACCGGCTAAAAAACGGCAGTGTCGCCGAAAAGTTCTATACGGCCGTTTTACTTGAGACAATAGATAAAACAGAATCGCGAGCAGTACTGGAATCTTTGTTAACTGAAAACACAAAGGTTTCACTTCTTTCCGGTGACGAGATTGATAATATACCGGCGTATCAGTTAGCCGAGAGTTTGCTTAATCCCCAGTCGTTTACTCAATCCAGTGAAATCCGAGATCCGATTGCGCGAGCTTTTAAATGGTTAAGCAAAACTTTTGTCCCGGAAAAGAGCGAGAATAAATAAATGCAAATATCACACAATGAATTTACCACTACGATTCCCGATGATTGGCAGGATCGCACAATGTTGACTCTGGTTGCGCCGTTCGCACCCGGGCAATTTGCTACGAACGTCGTCGTCACGCGTCACGAGGTAGCAGCTTCGGACAGCATCGAAAGTTTTGCCAAATTACAGTTGGAAATGATGCAAAACTCGCTTCCGGCATTTGAATTGCTCGATTCTCGCGCCACAACTATTAACGGTCGTCCGGCAATTCAGCAGCTTCATCGTTTCCGCAGCGAGCAGGGTGAATTTGTCCAGCAAGTGCAAACTTTTGTTCTCGGCAATCTTGAGATTTATGCGATGACCGGGACAGCGCGAATTTCTGAATTTAATCAACACATAGATGCTTTTCGGCAAATTATGGACGACGTTCACCTTTTAAATTCGCAGGAAAATAATATTTAAAGTAACGTTCCGCAAGAACAAGTCAAATGACTGTATTTTTATGTGATTTGCCTTTTTACACAATAAATATAAGACGGGTAGTTATGCCCGTCTTATATTTATTAAGTTGAAGATATTTTTATTCTTTGACAACCATTGTTCCCGACAACAGATCGTGAAGGGCGCGTCTTTCCGAACTGAAAAAGATGGTTGCCAGCGGGAGCCCACCAAACGCGAGCGTTAGCAGAAAGATAATATTACCAATTGCAGTCTGTGAAACGGTCGGAATGTCACCATCTTCGGCAGTGACGACAGACATGCCAAACAGCGCCATTCCCAGCGTTGTTCCCGTAAACATCAGAGCCACCGTGGAATACAAAAATAAAATTCCCGCAAAGGCGATTCCAGTTGAAAACCAGCCGGTTGTTAAAGTTGCGCCAAGTGCAAAATGCGAAAACGCAAATGCGCTGCTCCCGCACAAACCTATGTCAATCAGACAGGCAGCAAAACGCTGTCCCAACGGCGCATAATCATCGTTTGATTCACGCTCAGCATTCTGAACGGGTGAAACGCGTTCGGATAATTCCTGATACTCAAGCAATGCTTGTTGGGCAGAAATCTTTCTGACGGATTTGAGTGAAGCGGCAATCGCATTTTCGTCGTCCAGCTCATTCAAATCCGTTGTACTTTCGCGAACAGCTTCTATTTTCGGCTTCGCTGGATTTGTCGGAACGCTGAGCGGAACTGTGAAAACGCTTTTGCGTTCGGCTTTCAAATCCGGCGGTTTGGCTTCATCATTTTTCGAATTGTCATCTTCGATCAACGGCAGGACTTTGCGCGAAGGAACAAGAGTAAGCGTTGAATTCGGAGTTTCAGATTGCTTGCTCGATTCGATATCGGAACAGTTAGGAAGAGCAGTTTTAGATGATTCTTCAATGACTAATTCAGCGTTTTCAAATTGCTGCCGCGAACGTTCAATCCTTTTTAAAGCTTCGGCTACTAAATCTTTTGATTTCGGGCTCTGCTTTTCGGCAAGTTTCGGTTTGAGATTAATGACTAGAGAAGATTCGGCAGATGCGGCGGTTTTATTCGCTTTTTTGACTTCATTATTTGTCGCCGCGACAATTGCAGCCAATGAACCACCTTCTTGGCGTTGCCGAATACGATTCTTAATTTCTTCGCGCCATTCCTGGTCTTTAGACTTTTTGGCGGGAAATTCAAGGAGTGTGGTCGTTTGCCCGCGTCTGATTTGCTGCCCCGTCTGACCATAAAAATCGTTTTCTGATGACATGGAAACGAGGTCGGCCGGAGACGCGGCATCGTCTATTTCAAGCGCGAGATCAGACGTGCTGATTTTTTCGATTGAAAGCAATCTCAAACTTGATTCGGCTTGGGTGTGCTGCGTTTGCATGGCACCGCAGCTCGGACAAATTGAAAGCGAAGCGGCGAACATTTTCTCACAAATAGAACATTGCATAACTTGAATTTTTGAGAAAAGTCAAACATTGAATTGTTTGACCGAGAAACTTGCTTAAACAAACTTTAACAATAATCTGACACTGAAATTTGGAAACAGGGCGAATCCTAACAAATTCAACGGTTTTCGTCAACAAAAATAATGTATTACATAAGAGATTTTGTTACGGGTCTTTTGTCTTCTGTCGTCTATCTTCTAAATAATGGCAGAAGGTCTTTATTTTCATAAACATAATTATTATTGATGAATGAAAATAAGCGGTTAAAGACTAGTGACAAATAATCAATGACAATTTCAATTATCGTCAGTAACGCGCACCATGCCGTTTTCGTCGAGCGAAATTGAGGCGGCGGCCTTTGCTTCGACCTCACCGGCGAGCGGCGGCATTGGAGCGATCTGAAAACCATTGTCAGTTCGCGTGTCCGGCACAATTTGCGGTGGTTGCTCAATCGGCAGAGAATCATCAAACGCAGGTTGGACGGAGAGATCGTCGTAGCGAAATCCTTGAGAATAATCTTTGCGGACGCGGTCGCCGATTTCACCCAAATCAATAAAATAATCGGCGACATCAATCAGCTTCGGCGCGGTATTCGAGCGAAAACCGGCAACTTCGACGCGGCAGCCCTTATAAGCAACGGCGTTAACGGCGTAAACAAAATCTTCATCACCTGAAACTAAGACGGCAGTATCATAATTTCCGGCGAGCGAAAGCATGTCAACCGCAATTTCAACATCCAAGTTTGCTTTGCGTGTTCCGTCATAAAATGTTTTCAGCTCTTTTTGAACCACGCGAAAACCGTTGCGCCGCATCCAGAGCAGAAAACCTTGCTGGCGTTCAGCTCCGGCATCAACTCCCGTGTAGAAAAAAGCTCTTAATAATCGCCCGTCGCCGAGCAAAACCCGTAGAAGCTTATTGTAGTCAATATCGAGATTATGAAACCGAGCGGCGTGAAATAAATTGTTTCCGTCAATAAAAACCGCGAC
>JBDTZD010000153.1:0-5729 GCA_040005335.1 Pyrinomonadaceae bacterium
ATTAAAAATTTCTCAAACAAACTCTTTTCGGTTAAAATCACGTGGCGGCAAAACGATTTATGGAACGCGAGCGAGAAAACCACGAAGTTACACAAATTTTGCAGGAATGGCGCGATGGTGATAAAAACGCTGCCGAACGATTGTTTCCGCTCGTTTACAATGAACTAAAACGCCAAGCTCGGACGTTTCTCAATCGAGAACGCCAGGATCACACGTTGCAGCCAACCGCGCTCGTTCACGAAGCATATTTAAGAATGGTTGATCAGACTTCTCTGGCGGTTGAAAATCGCTTGCATTTTTATGCTGTGGCAGCGCGCGTGATGCGCCAGATTTTAGTTGATCACGCGCGCCAGCATAAAGCCGAAAAACGCGGCGGTGCGGCAGAGCGCTTTGCTATTGATGATTTGGACGTTTTGCCCGCTCAATCCGCCGCCGATTTGCTCGAATTGGACGAAGCCCTGCAAAAATTGGAAACGCTTGATAACCGTAAATGCCGGGTCGTAGATATGCGATTTTTCGGAGGTTTAAAAGAAGATGAGATTGCCGAGGTTTTAGGCGTCAATGAAAAAACTGTCCGCCGCGATTGGCAATTTGCTAAATTGTGGCTTTTCCGCGAACTTTCGCAAAACGCTTAGCGGGACTTAAAATGAACTCGGAAAATTGGCAGAAAATTGAAGAAGCCGTAACGCTCCTGTATGAAATGCCGAACCCCAGGCGTCAAGCGTGGCTAGCCGAATTCTGCGACGGAAACCCCGATTTGCGAGCCGAAATCGAATCACTTCTGGCCTTTCAACTTCAGTCGGAAAATTTTCTGGAAAAATCAGCGGATGAATACGCGGCTAAAATTTTGGTCGAATCACAATCGGATTTATTTGGTAAGAAATTTGGGATTTACAAAATCATTGGTGAAATTGGACAGGGCGGGATGGGCGCAGTTTTTCTTGCCCAGAGAGACGACGGCGAATTTCGACAGCAAGTCGCGCTCAAAATCATCCGGCAACAACTAGCTGGCTCGGAAATCATACGCCGTTTCAGACAGGAACGCGAAATTCTCGCCAGTTTAAATCACCCACATATTGCCCGCTTGCTCGATGGCGGCATTTCCGATGACGGTTCGCCATTTTTCGTGATGGAATACGTCGCGGGTGAATCACTGATGAATTTTGCCAGCCAGCAAAATCTTTCGCTCGAAGACCGATTGAAACTGTTCGGAGAGATTTGCGGGGCGGTCGCTTACGCGCATCGCAATTTGATTGTTCACCGTGATCTAAAACCATCAAACATTCTGGTCGAAACGGACGGAACGCCCAAACTGCTTGATTTCGGGTTGGCTAAATTTTTAGACAAAAATTTGACCGGCGCTGCTTTAGAGGATACTGCGACTGCTTTTCGGGCGATGACGCCCGCCTATGCTTCGCCTGAACAATTGCGCGGCGAGCGTGTTACGACGGCATCAGATATCTATTCGCTTGGGCTGGTGCTTTACGAATTGCTAACGGGGCATAAAGCGTACAATTTCAAAACCAACAACTTGGACGAAATTATTCGGATCGTCAACGAAACCACCCCAGCAAAACCGAGCGTTGCAGAAACTAAGAAAAACGGCTCGGCAGAGGAAAATCCAAAATCCAAAATCCAAAATCCAAAATTGCTTCGCGGTGATTTAGACAATATTGTTTTGCAGGCTTTACGAAAGGAGCCGGAACGCCGCTACAAATCCGTCGAAGCCTTTGCGGACGACATTGAACGGCATTTAGACGGCCTGCCCGTCTCAGCGCGTCCAAATACATTTGCTTATCGGGCGGAAAAATTTATCGGACGCAATCGGCTTGGCGTAGCGGCTTCATTGCTGATTATTCTGGCTTTGCTGGGCGGAGGGGCGACTACTGTTTGGCAGGCGCGGCGCGCCGAAACGCAAAGATTAAAAGCCGAAAAACGTTTTGACGACGTGCGGCGACTCTCAAACTCTTTGATGTTTGAGATTCACGATTCGGTGCAAAATCTACCGGGTTCGACTCCAACGCGCCAATTAATAGTCAGCCGAGCACTCGAATATCTCGATAGCCTCGCGCAAGAAGCGGGCGATGACCCAACATTGCAGATTGAGCTCGCAACGGCTTACGGAAAAATTGGCGACATTCAGGGCAATCCATACTCAGCCAATTTGGGCGATACGAAAGGGGCGTTGCTAAGCTATCAAAAAGGCGTCGGTATTCTTGAAAACTTGCACGCGGCTAATGTTACGAAAGAAGCGCAAATGGCTTTGGGACGCAGTTACCGGGCGCTCGGCGACATCAATGATGTTGAAGGAAATTCTCCCGAATGTATCAATAATTATCGCCATTCTCTCACAATATTTGAACAGGTTGCAGCTCAAAACAAAGATGACAGGCAATCTCAAGACGAATTGGCAAGAGCTTTTGAGACACTTGGCGACGGCTTAAGCCGATCAGAAAACAGCGCTGCGGAAAGATTATCAAATTACCAAAAAACGCTTTCGATACGGGAAAGTTTAGTCAACACATTCTCGTCTGACCCTAAGCTTCGGCGCAGTCTGGCATTAGCTTATTTAAAAGTCGGGGGTGCGATGGGCGAAAACTACCACGAAGCAGAAGTCAATTTACGAAAGGCAATCAAAATACTGGAAGATTTATCCGCTTCGGACCCGAACGATGCCCGCGCGCGTCGCGATGTCGGGTTTGCTTATTTTCAGCTCGGAAATATATTGACCGAAGCCCAGGATTTTTCGACGGCTTTGGACGCTCGGCGCAAAGCGTTTATAATTCGGCAGGAGATTTCCGCAAACGACCCGCAAAATAAACAGGCTCGTTTTGATTTGGCGGCTGCTTACGCAGATTTGTCCGAATCTCTGACAAATACAGGCGACAGTGAGCAAGCTCTCAGAAACGCCCGAGAGTCGCAAACGATTTTAGAAAAGCTTTCAGCCGATGACCCGGAAAACAATATTTATCGCCGCAACGTTGGCTTGTCATATGAAAAATTTGCTTTAGCATACGCGCGGACGGCTGCGGACGAAAAATTCCCTTTGGCGGAACGAATAAAAAACTGGATGAACGCGCGAGATTGGTATCAAAAAACACGCCAGATTTTTATTGAGCTGCGTGATCATCAGACTTTGCAGCCGCGTGACACCGGGCAGATTGATAAATTTTCGGCAAAAATCGGATTCTGCGATGAAGCTGTCGCGCAGTTGAATTCATCGCATTAAACAAACTAAAATCGGTTTTCATATCTCCATCAAAAAAAATGTCGTATCAAGTTATCGCTCGCAAATGGCGACCGCAAACATTTGAAGAAGTCACCGGACAAGAATCAATCACTCGCACCTTAAAAAATGCGATTGAACACGACCGATTACACCATGCCTATTTGTTTTCCGGCGCGCGCGGCGTAGGCAAAACGACGACTGCGCGCCTTCTAGCTAAAGCTTTAAATTGCCATAAAGCTGACAAACCGATTGTTACGCCCTGCTCGTTTAATGATCCGACCGCTTGCGCTTCGTGCAGAGAAATCGCTGAAGGGCGTTCGATTGATGTTTTAGAAATTGACGCGGCGTCAAATACCGGCGTTGGCAACGTGCGGGAAACTATTCTCGAAAACATTGAAATCTCTCCGGCTCGCGACCGTTTTAAAGTTTTTATCATTGACGAAGTTCACCAGCTTTCCAAACAAGCCTTTGACGCTCTTTTAAAAACGCTTGAAGAGCCGCCGCCGCGCGTCGTCTTTATCATGGCAACGACCGAGCTTCACAAAGTTCCTGACACGATTCTCTCGCGCAGCCAGCAGTTTGAATTTCGCACGATTGCCCTCAATAAAATTCTTGCAAGACTGAAAATCATCGCCGACGCAGAGAAAATCAATATCTCGGCTAATGCTTTGCGCGAAATTGCCCGAGCCGGGATGGGTTCAATGCGCGATGCCCAAAGCGCGTTTGACCAGGTGATCAGCTTTTCCGGCGAGCGCATTGAAACGGCAGATGTCACTAATGCGCTCGGCATTGCCGAAACCGATTTGCTCAACCGTGTGATCGCCGCTATTGCCGGGCAAAGTCCCGCAGATTCGCTCAAAGTGGTTGATGAACTGGTTTCGCGCGGTCAGGATTTGCGAAACTTCTGCCGCGATCTGCTCACACATCTACGCGATTTGCTCGTCGCTAAAGTCGCCGGGGATGCCGAAGGCTTACTCGATACTGCTGCTCAAAGCGCGGCTGAACTCGCACGGCAAGCCGCCGATTTTAGCGAGTCCGATTTGACTAGATTTTTTCATTCATTGAGTGAAACGGAAACAAAGCTTAAAGATGCTATGCAGCCGCGCTATGTGCTCGAAGTGGGCTTGGTTAAATTGATCGAAATGCGCCGCGTCGTTTCGCTTGAGAAAGTGCTGGAAAGATTGACGCAGCTTGAAGCCGCACTAGTCAACAGCAGCAATTTTCCAACAAATTCAAGCAGCGGCAATGCGCCCAACAATCCGAAAAATCCGCTGCCTGTGTCTTCAAGCGCAACAAACGTTCCCAATTTATCGGCCAGCGTAGCGCAGCCACACAATGTTTCAAACTTCCAAGTTTCAGGGCGTTCAAACGTGCAGCTGGAAAAAACAATTTCAAACCCTGTTTCAAATGAGCCAGTCGAAACGAAACCGCCAATAGCAAAGATTGAAATCAAAGACGGCGAAGATGTGCGCCAATCGCTTCAAGCTGAAATTGAAAAGCGTAATCTGATGTGGCTTTCAATTTCGCTCGAAAAAGCTAATTTCGTCAAAATTTCCGGCAATAAATTATTATTGGAATTTGCGGCCAATAACAAACAATATCAAGCGACTTGGGAATCTCCGGAAAACGCTAAAATTTTAGGGGAAATCTGTCAAGAATTGTTTGGACACAAATTGGAAATTGTCGCAGAGTTAACCGGACAGGCGCAAGAAAAACAAGTTACGGCTGAGGAAGCCGCGAAACAAAACGAAAAAGATGAGCTTTGGAAATTGGCTGAAGCTGATCCAACCGTACAAATCATTTTGAAAACGTTTCGCGGCAAAATAATAGAGGTTTGGCGCGAAGAAAGTGAAAAAATGGAAAATGGAAAATGGGAAACTGAAGGCGGTCAGGCTGTTTAGTTTTCAGTTTCCATTCTCCATTTTCAGTTGATTATGGAACTGCTCTACGAAATTGAAGGTACAAACGCCGTTTTAACGTTGAATCGTCCCGAAAAGCGCAACGCGCTTAACGATAATTTAATCAATTCGCTCAAAGACGCATTGCTCAAAGCCAATCAGGATGAAAATCTTCGCTCGATTGTTATCCGCGGCGCTGGCGATGATTTTTGTTCGGGCGCGGATTTATCGGTTTTGCAAAAGGTGGCAGAGGGATCAATTCTCGACAACCTCGCCGATGCGGAAAATCTGATGGAATTGTTTGCGCTTATTCGCCGGGTGAAAATTCCCGTCATCGCCGCAGTCCACGGACGCGCGCTCGCGGGCGGCTGCGGACTGGCGACGGGCTGCGATATTGTTTTAGCGACTAAAACAGCAAAATTCGGTTATCCGGAAGTCAAAATTGGCTTTGTTCCGGCGATTGTCGCCGCCATCCTGCGCCGCAATGTTTCGGAAAAACGCGCTTTTGAATTGATTACACTTGGATTTGAGTTTGATGCCGAAGAAGCGCAAAAATTCGGACTGGTTAATCAAATTTATGATGATGCGGATTTTGAGACGGG
>JBDTZD010000098.1:0-5721 GCA_040005335.1 Pyrinomonadaceae bacterium
CCGCCTGCGGTAGCGGGCGGCTTTACTGCAATATTACTTAACCGCCCGCTACCGCAGGCGGTTCTGACTTGCTTATATCTATCTTGAGATTATTCTTGAAATGTCATTAAACATGACGAAAACCATCAAAAGCAAAACAATGGCTAATCCGGTAAGCTGAATTCGCTCTCGAACCAGCATTGAAAGCGTCATTCCAAACCAACCTAAAACCGCTTCGATTCCCAGAACCATAATTTGCCCGCCGTCAAGCATTGGAATCGGCAAAAGGTTAAAAATGCCGAGACTGAGGCTAATCGCCATTAACATTGTAAAAACGCCGGCCCAGCCGCCAATTCGAGCGGCTTGAGCCGATTGTTGGAAAATCCCGACCGGACCCGAAACTGTGTCACGCGCCGAACGACTGCCCGCGAAAACCTGTCCCAAAGCCTTGCCGGTCACCTGCAAAATTTCCAGATTGGTACTAACGGCGTTATTGAAAGCGGTCGAAACGGTTGCCGGTTCGAGCGGCAGACTGGCAGCGGACGGCGCAAAACCTAATCTTTCGGAGCCATCGGCTAATTTGCGAACCTGCGCTGTTAATTCGACTGTTTTTCCCGCCCGCTCGACTGAAAGATTGAGCGGAATAGCTTTGTTTTCCTGAATAAAAAGCACTAATTGCTGCCAGTTACGAATATTTGTGCCGTTAATTAAGACGATGCGGTCGCCAGTTTGCATCCCGGCTTCAGCGGCTGGTGTATTTGGAGTTACTTCCCCAACATAAACTGGACGAGCTTCCATATCCGGAATTAAATCAAGTTTACCCAAACTCTGACCGTTTTGAATTTCTTTGGTGAGCGTAACTTCGAGTGGAATACGCTGACCATTACGTTCAATTGTCACCGGCACGGCTTGATCAGGTCTAAGCAGCGCATCAAGTTCGATGTCGCGCCAAGTGGGATTTTCCATGCCATTAAATGCGACAATTCGATCCCCGACTTGAATCCCTGCTTTACCTGCCGCCCCGCCCGCCTGAATTTTAGCCGCGATTGGGGTTTGCACCGCCGGAACGCCATAGATCAATGCGCCCGCAAACGGGATTGCCAACGCCAGCATGATGTTCATGAACGGTCCGCCAATCATCACCAAAAATTTCTGCCAGCGCGGGCGCAGCTCGTAAAGCTCCGATTGCGGCACAGCTTCGTCAGCAATGTCAGCGCCTTCGAGTCCGGCGTTTGCTTCATCCCCGTAAAGTTTAACGTAGGCTCCAAGCGGGATTGCGCTAACGCGGTAGTCAGTATGTCCCCACCGAAAACCAAAAAGGCGCGGACCCAGTCCGAAAAACGAATAAGCTTCGACCCGCATTCCAAAAAATTTAGCGACAATAAAATGCCCAAATTCATGAATGTTGATTGCGACGCCGAGAATAAAAAGCGGCACGAGAACGTAGTACAATAAAATATCTAGGAAACCCATCTTTAAAATTCTTCCTGCTTTGAATTTAGCTTTGGTGGCAGCATGATAATCTGACTAACAATTTAGAATCTCGTTCGCTGCGGTTCGTTGCTAATTAAAGTTTAGTCGGGGTTGCCGATAGCGTCAAATTTCACCTAAAACGCGACGCTGCTAATCCTAGTTTTTAATTCACGAATAGCTGCAAGGCGTGCCGCTTGATCAACGGCGCGGACGACCTCGAGACTTGATACCGGCTGCGACTGATGATTGTTCATAACAGTTTCGATGATTTCGCAAATTTCGGGCAAACGAATTTTGCCGTCGAGAAAAGCTTGAACGGCAATTTCGTTGGCGGCGTTCATCGCGGCGGGTAAGCTGTCGCCCGTTCGCAAAGCGCGGTAAGCGAGCGCAAGACAGGGAAATTTATCCAAATCCGGATTTTCAAATTCAAGCTGCGAGAGTTTAGTTAAATCAAGCGGCTCCAGTTGGCAAGCTTTTCGATCAGGAAAGGTCAGCGCGTATTGAATCGCGTGGCGCATGTCTGTCACGCCAAGCTGCGCAATAACCGAGCCGTCAACCATTTCAACAAGAGAATGAACGATGGATTGGGGATGCACGAGGACGGAAATTTGGTCGGCGTCAAAACCAAAGAGCCAGCTCGCTTCGATCACTTCCAAGCCTTTATTCATTAAGGTTGCGCAGTCAATAGTAATTTTATCGCCCATCTTCCATTTCGGATGATTCAAGGCTTGTTTAACCGAAGCCGTTTCGATTTCCGCCTTTGATTTTGTTCTGAAAGGTCCACCCGAAGCCGTCAGAATTAATCGTTTGACTTCCTCGCGCCGCTCGCCGCGCAAACATTGATGAATCGCATTGTGTTCGGAATCTACGGGGAGAAGTTCTGCTTTGTTGTCACGTGCCGCCTTGGTCATCAATTCTCCGGCGATAACCAGCGTTTCTTTGTTTGCCAGACAAACACGCTTTCCGGCTTCTAACGCTCGCAAAGTTGGTACAAAACCGATTGCGCCAACTGTTGCAGAAACAACAGTATCAGCTTGCTCGTGAGTTGCAACAGCGACTAAACCCGCTTCGCCGATTTCGATTTTTGGAGTTTTGATTTTGGAGTTTGACAAAAGCTCAAGCAGTTCTTCGGCGCAATCTTCGGTTTCAACTGAAACAAGCTTGGGCTGAAATTTGATAATTTGTTCGGCGAGTCTCTTGACGTTTTTCCCCGCACCAAGCGCAACAACCTGAAACTCTGGCTCACGCAAAAACTCGACGACTTTAAGCGTGTTGCAGCCGATTGAACCCGTCGAACCTAAAATAGAAATTGCCCGCTTGCTCACAAATGTTTTGACAAGGATAGATAGGATCAAAAGGATAGAAAATCAATTTTTTTAATTCTGTGCCATCCTGTCTATTCCTGTTAATTTTACTGGAAATAAAACCTAGCAAAATAATAAAGAAGCGGCGCGTTAAAAAGCAAACTGTCTAATCTATCGAGCAAGCCGCCGTGACCGGGCAAAATGTTTGCCGCATCTTTTGCCCCTGCGCCGCGTTTCATGGCGCTTTCCGCCAAATCACCTAAAACTCCCAAAATCATCATCGCCGCCGCGAGCGGCAGAGCCGCAAACCATTTGAGTTCGGGAAAGAAAGTAAAACTGGCGAGTGCCGCCAAAGCCAAACTAGCACCAAACCCGCCCACACAGCCTTCCCAAGTTTTGCCCGGAGAAATCTTTGGCGCGAGTTTATGCTTACCCAATGCTTTTCCTAAATAAAGTGCCGCTGCATCCGATCCAAACGAAACAAGAAAGAAAAAGACTAGCAGTTTGGTTGAAAGACCCGGAAAATTCTCAAATCCAACGCGCATTGCCACGAGATAACCGCCTAAAAAAACAATCCACAGAACGCCGAAAATAGTCACCCCGATGCCGGCAAACATTTTTGAAAAATCTGCTTGAAAGCGAAAAGTTTGCGAAACGAGAACTAAAATCACAAATGCTGCGACAGTCAAATTAAGCAAATCCGGGAATTTAGCGGGGGCATCAAACAGAAAAGCAATAAATAATGCCGCCGCTCCTAAAAAAGCAATTCCGGCGTCAGCTTTGAGCAGGAGTGTTTTCGTCAAAGTGAAAAATTCATACAAACCCACCACCAAAGCGGCTGCAGCAATAGCGACAAAAAGATAATTTAGTTCCGGCGTGTGCGGGAAAAAATAAGGCAGAATGATGGCAGCAATTAAAATGGGCAGCGCAATCAGCGCGGTTAAAATTCTATTCATGAAAACGTTGGCTAAACCGTCCGTCTTTGGTTTTTAGCCAGATATTTTTGAAAGGCAAAACGGCTTATTTCAATCACGCCAGGCACAAGGAAAAACGCGCAGCCCAGACCCAAAATAGAAGCCGTCAGAAAACGCGACAAATGCGTGTTCTCCCAAATGCCCAAATATCCCAAAAGAAAATCAACCGTAGTCGGGACGGGCGAAAGCAGCAGCAGAATTCGCGGAAGCGGCTGCAAATCATTGAGCGAACGAACAAGCGGATAAATCAAAACACCAAACGCCAAGCCAAAATAAACGCCGAAACACCGAGCGCAAACTGCAAACGGTTCATCGTGAACGTGAAAGCTCCGGACCGACATCTGATGGCAAAGATACGAAAAGGGTGAATAAATCCAACTTGCCGCGACTATAAAACCGTTTTCTTTTAAAATCGGCGCAGCTATTATCAGTCCAACCCAGAGCGATACCATCAACCCAGTCAAAGCCCAAGTGACTTGGCTAAAACGGCTTACCGGGTCGTTTGCTTGCGGATAATATGTTTCTACTGTTTGGGGCATCGGTCAATCAAAATCTAAAATCTGATAACGGCATCCGCGCCGCCTTCGACGTGAACCGTGTCAACAAAACGAATTGCTTTAGTGTCGCTAGTCATCACAAGTGAATGAGTGCGTTTGCCTGCGCCAAAAAAGCGAACTCCGCGCAATAGCGCGCCATCTGTCACACCAGTCGCCGCAAAGATAATTCGTTTGCCGGGCGCTAGGTCGTTGGTGTCATAAATTTTGTTTGGATCGTTAATTCCCATTTCGCTCATTCGTGCCATTACTTTTTCTTTGCTCGGCACTTTTGACGCGTCAACATCTAATTTTTCCGGATCAAACTCAAGCCGGGCTTGAATTTCGCCGTTCAAACATTTGAGGGCGGCAGCAGTAATGACGCCTTCGGGCGCGCCGCCAATTCCAATCAGCGCGTGAATATTTGTTCCCGCAACTGCCGCCGAAATTCCCGCAGACAAATCGCCGTCCGAAATCAAACGAATACGCGCTCCGGCAGCGCGAATGTCATTAATCAATTTTTTGTGGCGCGAGCGATCGAGCACGATAATCGTCAAATCATCAATATCGCGCCCGAGACGGCGGGCTATCGCTTTGAGATTGTCTTTGACTGGCGCGTCAATATCAATTGCGCCTTTGCAGGTTGGACCGACAACTATTTTGTCCATGTAGATATCCGGCGCGTTAAGAAGTCCGCCGCGTTCCGCAGCCGCTAAAACAGCAATGGCGTTATTTAGACCTTTGGCGCAGAGATTTGTGCCTTCGAGCGGATCAACGGCGATGTCAACTTCGGGCAAGAGTTCTTTTTGGTCGCCGTCGTAATTGCCGCCGCCAAGCTCTTCGCCGATGTACAGCATCGGGGCTTCGTCGCGTTCCCCCTCGCCGATCACGATTCGACCGCGCATCGGTACGGTGTCCATTACTTCGCGCATCGCTTCGACGGCAACGTGATCCGAGCCTTTTCGATCACCTTGTCCCATTGTTCTAGCGCAGGCAATTGCGGCCGCTTCGACGACACGCAGAAAATCGAGTGATAATTCACGTTCGGCTTTGATTGGTTTCATCTGTCTATTTTGATTCCTGAAAAAGTGAAATGACGTTAATACTATCAAATAAAATCTTCTTTGTGCATCACTCGCTTGAGCAAAAAGACAAAAATGCTATGATTTGCAAAGGCATGAAGGCAAAAGGATGAGGGATGAAATTAATATTAGTAACTCACTTTACGCAGTAGCAAAAAGACGGCAAAATATAGTGTTTTCAATCAAACAAAAGTGGTCAAAACAGAAAATGTAATTTTCAAACCACAGTATTTTGCGGACGACAAATACAAAACTACAAATCAAAAAGCAAACTGCGTAAGGTGAGCTAGTAAATTCGGTTCAGGAATAATTTGCATGAACATAGAGCATTTCATCTAATTTAAGCGGGCGAAGAAATCATCATTATGGGTTTTAA
>JBDTZD010000228.1:0-5711 GCA_040005335.1 Pyrinomonadaceae bacterium
AAAGCGCACATCCACACGATGTCGGCACGATTTTAGACCAATCGGGAATTGCTATTCGCGCCGGACACCATTGCGCGCAGCCCGTTATGCAGTTTTTCAAAGTTCCGGCGACGGCTCGTGCTTCATTCGCCTTTTACAACACGCGCGATGAAGTTGACGCCCTTGCTGAAGCCGTCGAAAAAGTGATCGAGGTTTTTGCATAACATGGAAAAAGTAAATTTAGCCGAAAAATTTGCTTTGATAAATGAGCATTGGCGACCAAAAGTTGTTGGCGAATTAAATGGTCAGGAAGTAAAGCTGGTTAAAATTAAGGGCGAGTTTCCATGGCATCATCACGAGAAAGAAGATGAGATGTTTTTGGCGATGCGTGGTAGTTTCCGGCTTGAATTTCGTGACCGGATTGTCAATATCGAGGAAGGCGAGTTTGTTATTGTGCCGCGCGGTGTTGAACATCGCCCTGTTGCTGAAACGGAAGCTGAAATTTTGCTTTTTGAGCCAGCCGAAGTGCGCAACACCGGAAATGTAGTGGACGAAAAGTTTACCGCGCCAGGCAGCGTTAGAATTTAAATTATGTCAGAACTAAGCGAACTTTATCAGGAAGTAATTCTTGAACACAACAAAAAGCCCAGAAATTTCCGCGAAATGGAAACCGCTAATCGCAAAGCGGAAGGGCAAAATCCGCTCTGCGGCGATCAATTAACGGTTTATCTTGAAATGGAAGATGAGCGAGTCAAAGATGTAACGTTTGTCGGTTCCGGCTGTGCAATTTTTAAAGCGTCGGCGAGCATGATGACGCAGGCCGTCAAAGGCAAAACAAGGGATGAAACAGAAACGTTGTTTGAAGAATTCGGGCGAATGGTACGCGGTGAAATGAACACAGAGATAGAAGAAAACTCTCTTGGACGCCTAAAAATTTTTGCCGGAGTGCGGGAATTTCCAGCGCGTGTTAAGTGCGCATCTTTAGGTTGGCATACGGTTCACGCCGCGCTCAATGACGAAGACGTTGTTTCAACCGAATAATTTTAAATGTTAAAAGATATTGAAAGCAGAGAAGATTTAGAAAAACTTTTGACCGAATTTTACTCTGTGGCGATGACGGACGATAAAATCGGTCATTATTTTACACGCGTCGCTGAGCTGGATTTGGAAACGCATTTGCCGATCATAGTTGATTTTTGGGAAAAAGTTTTGTTCGGCAAACCAGTGTATTTCAGGAATCCGATGACGGTTCATCATCAACTACACGAAAAATCTCCTTTTGAAAAAGATCATTTTGATCGTTGGATGGAAATTTTCACGGCGACGATTAACTATTTGTTTCTAGGCGAAATAGCAAACAAGGCTAAAGATAAAGCTGCCACGATTGCCCGCTCAATGTTTAGCGCGCTGGTTGAAAACCCTCAGCAAAAAACTTATTCTTTTACGCGGTAAAGATAAGAATGGCTTTAGCAAACAAAAACAAAGGTGATGTCTGGGCGCGTCCCGGTATGAACGTAACCTTTCGCGCCGAAGTGATGCCAGGCGTCGAAATGGAGAAACGCACCTTTCGTGTCAAAGATGTTTTGCCAAACGGCAGCGTTACCCTTCATGATTTCGCCGGTGAACATGCCGCAGCTTCGTTCCTTCCTCTTCAGTTTCACAACAAAACGAAAACTAAAATTTAACCGCCAGCGAATAATTTAAACTTCTTCCTTGAAGCAACTGAAAGCGCCGTCAACCATATCACAGCCTTAACTGATTGTTTGAAACTTTTGATTTCATAAGGTCTTGCTCTCCCTTCTGGTCCGTTTTAATTTTTAGTTAAAGGAGAATAGCAAATGAAACTACTGCGTTTATTGGGCGTCGCCGCAGGTGCGGCGCTGTTGGCGTCGATTTTCCCCGTCCATAATCTTGCTCAACAAGGCACTTCTTCTGGTTCCGTTTCGCGCACCCGAACACAATCCGGTGATAATCCCAATCGTGTCAAACCACCAATTAAGCGGAGGGGCGTATCATCGGCTGCAGTTTCGCGCACTCGCAATTCGGCGGGTTATTACGGCGAAACCGCAAGCTTTGCTTTCACGCCGCCTGATGACGTTGCTGTTGATGAATTTATTAATTATCACAAACACCGCCTGCCGCTTCCTAAATCCGGACAATCGGTAGCGATGGACGTGCGCTGGGGCAACAACGAAATTTCCGACCAACAGTCAGAAGCTGTTTTGCAAATTGGTTTTACTACCGCCGAAGTTAATGATCGAACTGATCTGCGCCCTTTGAATCTCGCGCTCGTGATTGACAAAAGCGGTTCGATGACGGCGACAGATAAAATGTCGCGCGTCAAGCAAGCTCTTAAGACAATGTTTGGGCAGCTTCGCCCCGATGATACTGTCTCGATCGTCACTTTTGACACTGATGCAGAGGTTTTGCTGCCCGCCACAAGATTTGGTGATGGATGGGAGTTGCGCCGGGCGGTTGATTCGATTCGTCCTGGTGGTTCGACAAATTTAAACGCCGGCTTGATGCTTGGCTACCGCGAGGCGATGAAAAATTATCGGGCTAAACAGACAAACCGCGTTATTTTGCTGACCGACGGAATCGCTAACGTCGGAACCACTAAACCAACGCAAATCGCTCAAAATTCGCTTGCTTTTAACGACGAAGGCGTTGATCTGTCAACGGTTGGCGTTGGCGCCGAGCTTGACACCGATTTGCTCCGCACGCTGGCGAAATCCGGGCGTGGGCTTTACCATTTTGTCGCCGAAACCGAGGACATCGAAAAAGTTTTTGTCAGCGAAATTCAAAGTCTGATTTCACCCGTCGCGCGGCAAGTCGAGCTTAAAGTTGATTACGATTCAACATTAGAAATTCAAAAAATATACGGCTATGAGCCGCGCGAACGTAGAAACGCAGTTCAAATTAGCCTGGATGATATGAACAACGGTCTGACGCAGGTCGTTTTAATGAAATTTCGGGTAAGAGATGATTTTGCGGATGAGCCAATTCACAAAGTCAAAGTTCGCCTTTCATATTTTGATTTCAAAACCGGGCGCACCGTCGAACATGCACAGGAAATAGAACTGCAAAAAGTGCGACGAGCTGGCAAAATGCTAACGGACGTTGAAGTCAAGAAAAATTATACAATCGCCCTGCTCTCGCAGTCGCTTGCCGATATGACGGCGGCTGCAAGACGCGGTGATTATAATCGCGCCGAATCTTTCCTAAACGCTTCGGTCACAGCAGCTTACAACAATTATCCGGCGATGGAAGATAAAGACATCAATTATGTTTTAAATATCGTCGAAAATTACAAAAATAATCTTCGCGCTTACAATCGGCAACGCGGGGATTAAATCTAAGAACAGGATTTCGCGCAAAGCTCGCCAAGTTAGAACAAAAGCAATTTAGATTTTTAAACTGCCTTTATTCTCTTTGCGAGCTTTGCGCCTTTGCGCGAAACAATTTTTGTCGTAAATTCTCAAAGATGAGAATTTCGCAGATTGAACTAATCGAAATTAAAATGCCGCTCGTACATTTTTTTGAAACGAGTTTCGGGCGCACGACGGAACGCCAAATTATTTTAGTCAAAATCACGGATTCGGACGGCACTATTGGCTGGGGTGAATGCACGGCAGGTGAAACGCCTTCGTATAGCGAAGAATGGACTGAGAGCGCATGGTGGGTTTTGAAAGACATTCTCGCGCCGCGCATATTAGGCGCGGAAATCGAAGCAGCTTCGCAGATTTGGGAAATTTTAAAACCGGTACGCGGCAACCGGATGGCAAAAGCTGCGCTTGAAACGTCGGTTTGGGATTTAGAGGCGAAAAAGTTTGGCATCCCGTTATGGCAGCATTTAGGCGGCGTGAATAGGGAAATCGCTTGCGGCGTTTCGATTGGAATTCAGGATTCGGTTGAGCAGCTTTGTTCGAAAATCCAAATTGAGCTAGACGCCGGTTATCAGCGCATCAAGATCAAAATCAAACCGGGCTGGGACGTGAATGTGGTTAAAAAAGTCCGCGAAAAATTCGGCTCGATTTTGCTGATGGGCGATGCTAATTCGGCTTATACGCTCGATGACATCGCACTTTTCCAGGAGATGGATGAATATGGTTTGATGATGTTTGAGCAACCTTTGGCACACGACGATATGATTGATCATTCGATTCTGCAAAAGTTGATTAAAACGCCTGTCTGTCTGGACGAATCAATCCACTCGCCTGCTGATGCGCAAAAAGCGATTGACATTAGTGCCTGCCAAATTATCAATGTCAAACTTGGTCGTGTCGGCGGACACGCCGAAGCAAAGCGCCTTGAACAAATCGCCCGCGCAAATCAAATTCCGATTTGGTGCGGGGGAATGTTGGAGAGCGGAATTGGACGCGCTCACAACATTGCTCTTCAGACGCTTCCCGGTTTCACTTTGCCCGGCGACGTTTCGGCTTCAAAAAGATATTGGCACGAGGATATTATCGAACCCGCAGTCGAAACGACTGCTAATGGAACTATTATCGCACCCGCATCGCCCGGCATTGGTTTTGAGGTCAAAGAAGAACTGATAAATAATCTTGCCGTCCGCCGCGTGAGTTTTAAATCCTAGAATCATTTCGCTTTATGCTGGCTTCACAAACTCCTGCTTTACTAAATTATTTTAACGACCGCCAAACGCAGATTTTGCAGTTTATCCGCGAAGTGGTCGAAATCGAATCGCCTTCGTACGACATGGAGGGGAGTCGAGCGGTCGTTGCAAGACTTGGAGCCGCCGCGAAACAGCTGGAGAATGTTGATTCTATTGAACAAATTGCGGCACCGGGTTATGGCGATCATTTAATCATTCGTGCATTTTCGAGTTTGCCGGAAAAACCAATTTTGCTGCTTGGGCACAC
Source organism: Pyrinomonadaceae bacterium (assembly GCA_040005335.1). Taxonomy (GTDB): domain Bacteria; phylum Acidobacteriota; class Blastocatellia; order Pyrinomonadales; family Pyrinomonadaceae; genus JBBQUS01. Next base: position 4,863 of record JBDTZD010000228.1, read on the forward strand.
GGATACGGTTCATCCGCGCGGCAGTTTAGCGACGAAACCTTTCCGAATCGAAGGCGATAAGGTTTTCGCGCCCGGCATTTTCGACATGAAATCGGGCGGCGTTTTAATGTTTGAAGTCTTGCGGGCGTTTGAAATTCTAGCCATTAAACCTTCCCATCCAATCGTAATTTTGCTGTCGTGCGATGAAGAAATCGGAAGTCCGACGGGGCGCGAAATTGTCGAACGCGAGGCTAGCAAAGCTGCGTTTTGCCTCGTTATTGAACCGTCTGCACCCGGCGGAAAGGCGAAAACCGGACGCAAGGGAACGGCAACTTACACCCTGAAAGCGCACGGCGTTCCGGCTCACGCCGGACTTGAACCCGAACGCGGCGCATCGGCGATTCTCGAACTTGCGCATCAAATTCATAAAATTCATGCGCTCAATAAACCCGAAATCGGGACGACTGCCAATGTTTGCACAATTTCCGGCGGCACGGCAACGAATGTTATTCCTGATGCAGCAGAATGCGAAATTGACGTGCGTTTTACCTCAATGTCGGAAGCGTCACGCATTGAGACTGAGATTAATAATCTCAAACCAGTTGATGAAAGAGTGAGTTTACAAGTCATTGGCGAAATAAATCGCCCGCCGCTTGAGCGAACTGAAAAGATTGTCGAACTTTACGAAAAAGCGAGACAAATCGCCGCAAGTTTTAATTATGAGCTTGGCGAAACACAAGTTGGGGGCGCATCGGACGGTAACTTTGTTGCAGTTTTGGGTGTTCCGGTACTGGATGGTTTAGGAATTCAAGGCGACGGTGCGCACACTCATCACGAACATATTCTGCTGAGCGATATTCCCAAACGCGC
>JBDTZD010000044.1:0-19082 GCA_040005335.1 Pyrinomonadaceae bacterium
TAAAATCAAAGTTTATCTGCCGCCGAATTATTCGACTTCAACAGAACGTTTTCCGGTTTTATATCTCGAAGACGGAACCGAGTATTTCAACAAAACACGCGCCTCTGTCCAGCAGGAGAATATGGTTAAAGCTGGAAAGGTCAAGCCGTTTATCATCGTTTTTATTGACCCGAAAGAGCGCATGAAAGATTATTGGGCAAACGATGCCTGGGCAGAATTTCTGGCAACAGAACTCGTTCCGGCAATTGACGCCAAATATCGCACCCTGCAAAACCGCGACGGACGCGCATTGCTTGGCGCGTCTTTGGGCGGCGTGACGAGCGTTTGGACGGCGCTCAAATATCCTGACAAATTTGCGCGGGTCGGCGGACAAAGTTCTTCATTTTGGATTGATAATCAGCGTGTTATTAAAGAATTGGAAAAACTTGACCCGACTAAAACGCCGTTTCGTTTTTATTTTGATACAGGAACGCTTGAAGGCGTTGAAAACAGTCGCCGCGTCAATGTGATGCTGCGCGGCAAAGGCTATCCGGTCACATATGAAGAAGGCGAAACCGGACACAACTGGACAAGCTGGCGCGACCGCCTCGCCGATGCATATATTGGTCTGTGGAAAAATTAATTGTTAACAAGAATGGACAAAGTTAGTTGTATTATGGCAAAACAATTAGTTGGTAAAACGTTTTACTAAACGTAAATTTGATTGTTCTTGTTAATAATATGTATGAAAGAAATTGTTCTAGCCGCTGATCTGGGGGGAACAAATCTGAGAATGGCGGCGATTGACCGCGACGGAGTAATTTTATACCGCACAAAACGCGAAACGCCGCGTGGCGAACGCGCCGAGGATGTGTTGCGGGCAATAATCGAAACTTCCCATGAGTGCCAGGATGCCATGCAAAATCAAGGCGTCGTTAAAGCAATGGCGATAGCGGTTCCGGCTACAATCAATATCGAGCAGGGAACATTGGTTAATCCGCCCAATTTGCGCGCTTTGAGCGGATTTAGGCTGACCGACGCTCTCAAAGACAATCTGAATTTACCGATTATTTTAGAAAACGATGCCAATGCCGCAGCAGTAGGCGAGGCTTGGCTCGGAGCGTCAAAAGGTTTTCAAAGTTCTATCTGTTTTACGATTGGAACCGGCGTTGGAGGTGGAATGCTGCTGAACGGCAAACTTTGGCGCGGCTCGACTGGTACGGCGGCGGAACTGGGTCATGTTTGTGTCGAACCATTTGGCGTTCCGTGCGGCTGCGGCGGACACGGCTGCCTGGAGCAATACGCTTCGGCTACGGCGGTCACGAGAATCGCTCGAGAATTAGAGCATCAATATCCAAAGACAATGTTGAAAGGCGTTTTACGTTTGACGGCGAGCGAGGTTTACGAAGCTGGAAAGCAAGGCGATGAATTGGCTTTGGAGGTTTTCCGGCAGCAAGGGTTTTATCTTGGAATTGTCGTCACTGCATTAGTGAATTCCTTAAATCCTGAGATTTTTGTGATTGCCGGCGGCGGCGCGGCGGGTTGGGATTTGTTTATGCCGCACGTTTTGGAAGAAGTTCGTTCGAGGAGTTTTCGCGAATTGCCCGAACGAACTAAAATAGTTCGAGCCGCGCTGGGCGACGATGCGGGCATTTTAGGAGCGGCAAAACTGGCTTTTGAGATAGAGACAAAACAAGGCGTTAAATCTAAGAGCGAGGGTTAAATATGAACGTTTATCATCAGGTTTTACTCAAACTTTACGAGGAAACCGAAGGCAAATCTGGCAAAACAGTCAATTTGATGAATCTTGCCAAAAGCCTCGGATTGCATGGTAATTACGCCGACATTTTCGAACATTTGAATCGCGAAGGCTGGATTGCCGAAAGCGTTAAAGCTGATTTTGTGGTGATTACGCAGGAGGGTGCGCGTGAAGCCAAAAAATCTTCAAATAATCCCGGCGGCGGCAAGGAAAACAGGCAAGAAATCATCCGCGGCTCAAATCTCGCCGCTCATTTAGCTCAAGAATTATCCGTGTTGCTGGAAGCCCAAGCTAAAACGCCTGAATCGGATTTTGCCGAAGCCTCAAAGAAAATGGTTGAATTGCAAAACGCCTTGACCCAAATAAAAGCAAATTTGTCTTAAATTTCTATCATTAACATTCTTGTTGAGCGTTGCGCATTATTTCTCAGCATTATTCATTCAACAATCAGAAATTCCTAATCAAAACGGCTTCAGTTGACACATTGCCGCGTGCCACAGCGAGTTACTGATTGTCAGGCGAGATTGCAAAATCCCAATTTTTTTCAAGCTCAAATTGTGTGATTTGAATTGGCGGCTTTCCGTCAAGCGGTTGTTGCGAAGGCAGATATTACGTTAAATCAAACGGCACGCTGGGTGTTTTCGCCCCGCTTGCCACGCGCCGCAACCGAAATTAAAAGCGGAAGAAGATTGAAATCTTGGTATGGTTTAAATAAAAGTCTTTCTCAATTAAATTTATGAAACCAACGATTTACATTTTAATCTTGTTAATTCTTTGGCAAACTGCCGCCAATGCTCAACAAAAGACAAGATTTATCGCCATCACAATTGATGATCTACCGGTCGTGTCGCTCAAAAACGATTTAACCGCACGGCAGGAAATAACTCAAAAACTGCTTAAACATATTACAGGCGCTCAGATTCCGGCAATCGGTTTTGTCAACGAAACCAAACTTTATCAAAACGGCAAGCGCGATGAACAGGAAGTTAATTTGCTGCGCCAATGGCTCAACGCCGGGCTGGAGCTTGGCAATCACACGTTTTCGCACATCAGTTTAAACAGCAATCCGCTCGAAAAATACGAAGACGAAATTATTCGAGGCGAAATCATCACCAAAGAATTGCTGCAAGCCAAAAACATGCAGATGCGCTATTTTCGTCACCCGTATTTGATGACCGGTAAATCAATGAAAATCAAGCGCCAATTGGCTCGATTTCTCGCGCAACACAATTACACAATTGCGCCCGTAACAATTGATGATGACGATTATATGTTTGCCAGAGTTTATGATTTAGCCGCCGAGCGGAATGATCAAAATTTGCGCGAGCGCGTCGGCGCGGCATATCTGCCGTACATGGAAAGCAAGTTCGATTATTGGGAGCGGCAATCGGTCAAACTATTCGGGCGCGAGCCGAAACAGATTCTATTGATTCACGCCAATTCGATCAACGCTGAATACTTGGATGATTTAGCCGCGATGCTCACGAAACGCGGCTACAAGTTTGTCGCGCTCGAAAATGCACTGAGTGATGAAGTTTATCGCTTGCCCGACAGCTACACGAAAGGTTGGGGAATTTCCTGGCTTCATCGGTGGGCTTTAGCAAAAGGCAAAAGATACGTTTTGCCCGACGAACCCGGCGTGCCAAATTTCGTCGCCGAGGAATACGAAAAATTCCAAGCGACGCGGGCGAATAATCAATAAAGTTTTCAAAAATTTGAAAACTCGCGGGTAATGGGGCGAGCGAAAAAGGTCAAATAATTTCAAACACTTTCACTTTTATTAAATTGTCGCTTTCAACTGTTCGAGCATTGCAGTATCGAAAAGAAAATTATGGAAAGAATAAGCGAAACTGAAAGAATAAACTGGCAGCATTACGTTGGGATTTTTCTGCTCTCGCTGGCGACGCTCCTTCTCGAACTAAGTTTAACGCGGGTTTTGTCGGTCGCGCTCTGGTATCACTTTGGCTTTCTAATAATTTCAACCGCGCTGCTTGGTTTTGGAACTTCTGGTGTTGTCTTGGCGATTTGGCGAAGATTGCGCGAAGACATCGCGCTTGATAAAGCTCTCGCAGTTCTCGCCATGCTTTTCGGAGTTTCAACCGTTGTTTGTTTCTGGTTGATGCAGCGAATTCCGTTTGACCCATTCAGTTTGTTTTCGGACTGGCGGCAACTGCTCTTTATGCCGCTTTATTACATTTTGATTTCCGTGCCGTTTTTCTGTTCGGGTCTCGCGCTCGCGCTTCTTTTCACACGCGGCGGGACAAAGGTTAACAAACTTTACTCTCTTGATTTATTTGGCGCTGGCGCTGGCTGTGCGGCGCTGGCGCTGGTGATGCCTGCGTTTGGCGGTTCGGGTTCGGTCGTCGTCGCCGCTGCACTAGGGCTTCTGGCAGCAATGGTTTTCGGATTTCGTCAAACTAAAAAATTAACGCTCACCACCGCGGCGCTCGCCGTATTTTTTGTCGCGCTCGCATTTTTCGCCGACCGCGTTTTACCGATTTCGGTAACGCCCAACAAAACACCGCCAAAGCAACCGCCGATCTACACGGCCTGGAACACTTTTTCCCGGATTGATGTTTACGAAACCGATACGCCAACGCCCGACAATGCGGGGCGCGGTGGCCGCCGTTTTGTTTTCGATGCCGGAACAGCCGGAACCGGAATGATGGATTTGCGTCCTAATGTGCGCTCTAGTTTACTGCAGCTCGAGGGAAAAAGAGATTTTGAATCGAACATTGCGTATCTCGGAAAGCGGCGTCCCAAAATTCTCATCATCGGCGCGGGCGGCGGAGCGCAGGTTTTGGACGCGCTGCATTACGGCGCGGAAAAAATTACGGCGGTTGAAATTAATCCGATTATCAATGATGTCATCACGACCAAGATGCGCGATTATTGGGGCGATTTATATCAACAGCCGGAAGTCGAAGTCGTCACCGAAGAAGGCAGAAGTTTTGTGCGCCGTTCTACGGAACAATACGATGCCATAATTTCAGTTCACACGATCAGCAACGCGGCGATTGCTTCGGGAGCACTGAGTTTAGCGGAAAATTATGTGCTGACGCGCGAGGCATTTGAAGATTACATAGACCACCTCAAACCGGATGGCGTGTTGTATTTCACCCGTCCGGAAGCCCAAATTTCCCGACTTTTTTCGACCGGGCGCGAAGCTCTGGCGGCGCGCGGCATCAATGATTTCACACAGCATTTTTACGCTTATCGCAATCCGCCGTCGGGTCAACAAGTGCAAGTGGGCGCAGGCAATCGCCTCTCCTTTTCCGCTGGTTTCTTGATGAAAAAATCGCCGTTCGCTCCGGACGAAATTGCGGCGATCAACGCGCATTTGCGAATCGGGCAGCAGCCGATGAGCGATGACGGAGTGACGAGCGAAGTTCTTTATTCGCCGAGTGAACCACGCGCCGACAGCATTTATTATCAACTGCTGACTGCGCTCGATTTGCCCGCCGCCTACGCTGCAAATACATCGCAAATCGAACCTGCGACTGATGATCGCCCGTTTTTTAATCAGCATACGCGTTGGTCAAGCCTTAATTGGCAAACGTTCCGTGATATTTTTACGCAAAACAAACAGGCGCGGCTCGCGCTCGAAGATCGCCCTGTGGCAGAAGTAACGCTGATTGTTTTGCTCGTCCAAACAATCATTATCGCGGGCGTCTTGATTTTCCTGCCGCTCTTTCGATTTTCTGGCGCAAATTTACAGATTCCCAATCCCAGCCGTTTTTTGATTTATTTTGCCGCTCTCGGATTGGGTTTCATTATGATTGAAATCGCTCTGTTGCAGCGCTTTACGCTTTTTCTCGGGCAGCCCGTTTACACCTTTGCCGTCGTCCTTGCCGCTTTGCTTGTGTTTACCGGAGTTGGCGCGGCAGTTTCGGAAAAATTCGCTGCCTCGCCGTACAAGAATTTACGTGTGATCATCACGCTCATTTTGCTTGCGCTTTTCGCGACTGCTTATCTCACGCCGTTAGTTTTTAGCGTCGCGCTCGGCTGGTCTTTGTTTTGGCGCGTTCTACTTTCAATAATTTTGCTTGCTCCGCTAGGGCTGTTGCTTGGAATGCCGTTTCCCACCGGATTACGAATTGTCGCCGAAGAAGCGACTTCGCTTGTGCCATGGGCTTGGGGCGTCAATGGTTTTTTTACGGTGATTGGCACTATTGGCGCGTTGATTCTCGGAATGGCTTTTGGTTTTAAAGTAGTGCTGATAACTGCGGCTTTGTGTTATCTAGTTGCGCTAACTTCCGTTTTGACGAATCAATTTCAGCGTTCACCGTTTAGTAAAGACAACCAAACTTCTTAAATTATCAATCTGTGGCTAAAATTAGGATCTCTGGTTTTGAGCGGGAAATTTGCTTTCACAGCCCGTTTTTCGCTATATTAAATTTGCGTAAATTCTAACGTGGACTCTTCCCGCAACCGTTTTTTAAAAGAGCGATAAGTGCGAAACTTTGGCGGGAATTTTTTGCGCATTGTTAAGTTTTGTCATATTAATTTTAGCCATCAATGAAAATTCGTAATTCAACGAGCAGTATAAAACACCTTGTCATCGTTTTGTGGATTGTCGGCGCGGCTTGCGTTTTCGGCCTGAATACGGTTTCCGGCAGCAAAATGTCACGTGCCGAATACACTGCCTGGATTGCCAAAACTTATGATTTTCGCTTTGGCGAAGACAAACCGTTTGCGCCTTCAAACGCGAATACGACGGACGGTAAATTTATCGCGGGCGAGGATTTTATTTCCGCCGAGCGGTGCGCAAAATGTCACACTGACGTTCATCCGCAATGGAAACAATCGGCTCATGCCAACGCTTTCCGCGAGCCTTTTTACCAGAAAAACGTCAAAGATATCATTTCGCAAAAAAACATTGCTCATACGCGCCACTGTGAATCCTGCCACAATCCGGCGGCACTTTTCTCCGGCGCTTTGACCGATAAACCGCAATTTAAAAATCGCCCGTTTGATAACGAAGGCGTTTCCTGTATCGCTTGTCATTCGATCGAGTCTGTCAACGGACGAGGCATCGGTGGTTACACGATGGGACAGCCCGCTCTGCTCACCAAAGAAGACGGCACGAAAATTTTGGACGCTTCAGACCAGGATGTTTTAAACGATGTCGAATCGCACCGGCGGGCAATGATTCACGAGGTAACGCGCAAGCCGGAATTTTGCGGCGCCTGTCACAAATCGCAAGTCCCAAAAGAGCTGAACGATTACAAATTCCTGCGCGCTTTTGCTGTCGCCGACGAACTGCAAATGTCTTCTTTCTCGAAAGAATCGCCGCATCCTTTCTACGTTCGCAACAAAGAAACCTGTAATACTTGCCACATGCCCAATGAACCGACGAAGCTTTTTGATGTCTCGGCAAAAGACGGAACCATTGCGTCGCATCGCTGGGCGGCTTCAAACACCGCGATTCCGGCCGTTTACGGATACCAGGAACAGCTTGAGGCAGTTAATACTTTTTTAAAGGACGACAAGCTCGGAATCGACATTTTTGCTCTCCGCAGGCAAGCTAAAAATTCAAAAAAAGAATCGTTTATTGCGCCCTTAAATAGCAGCAAATTTGAAATTAAAACGGGCGACACGTTAACCGCCGATGTCGTTATTACCAACAAAAATATTGGTCATTCGTTTCCGCCTGAACTTCGTGATTTTTACGAGGCATATGTTGAATTTACCGTGACTGATGCAGCTAGCGGTAAATCACTTTTTAAATCAGGATATATCAAACCCGACGGTTATTTAGACGAGTATGCACATAATTACAAAACTTATCTTGTCAAAGAAGACGGATCAGCCAACGAACTGCATCATATTTGGCAAACGCGCGTGATCCCGCAAAATCTGGCAATTCCTTCGGGACGCTCTGACGTGGCGCGCTATCGCTTTTCAGTTCCGCAGGATCTGACTGGGCAAATAAAACTCACGGCAAAACTTAAATACCGTCGTTTTACAAGGGTTTTTAGCGATTACGCCCTTGGCAAACCAACCGATTTGCCAATTGTCGAAATGGCAAAAACCGAAAAAGTCTTGAACATCGGTGATAACGCGCCCGAGGAAGTTAATCCGAAAGCAATGCCTGACTGGAAGCGCTGGAATAATTACGGTATTGCCCTGCTTGATCAACGGCAATTTGCCGCCTCCGCCGACGCGTTTGGCAAAGTAATTGATCTGGACGAAAAATATCGCCCGTTTGCGCTCACCAACAAAGCTCTCGCCCTGATGGAAATTGACGAATGGGACGATGCCAGCAAGTTGATTGGAAAAGCTTTGGAGCTTGATCCGTCTAATTTTCGCGCCCTCTTTCAACGCGGGCGCATCAATCGCGTCGCAGGCAAATTGATTGAAGCCGAAGCTGATTTTCGCAAAGTTAACGAAGCATTTCCTCGCGACCGTCTGAGTTTGCAGCAGCTAGGCGAACTTTCTAAAATCAAACGCGATTATGCTGCTGCACGGCAATTTTACGAACAGGTGCTGGCAATTGACCCGGAAGATACTGGGGCGCATTACAACATGATGCTCGTTTACAGTAGATTAGGCATGAAACAGGAAGCAGCGCGCGAAGAAAAAATCTTTGCTGATTTGAAAGACGATCCGCGCACGACGGCTCTCGCAGGTGCGTTTTTAGAAAAAAATCCAACCGTTGGGCGGCGCAGTTTGCCTTATTATGTCAATGTTCTGAAACCTTACCAGCCATCTTTTGAAAGAACAGATTATCTCCTCGCTTTAATTAAATGAAATCTCTGAAAATTGTTTTAACAGTTTTGGTTTTTGGTCTTTGGTCTTTGGTCTTTGTTTTTAGTTCTTCGGCAAACAGTTTTTTTAATCGTTTGCCCGATGATCTGAAAGCCGAAAATCAAAAACCGTCTGCTGACAAATCCGCGCGCGAACTCTACGCGCAAAACTGCGCTCGCTGCCACGGCACTGATGGACGCGGTGATACCGAACTTGGACGCACTTTTGATGTGCCCAATATCGCCGACGGAAAATGGCAGAACAAGCACAGCGATGCAAAAATCTCCCGCAAAATCAGCAGAGGCGGCGGCGGAATGCCCGCTTTTGCCAGAAAACTTTCGGCCAAAGAAATAGCCTCTCTCGTTTCTCATGTTCGTTCATTAAAAAATTAAGGGATTGAAAATTATGAAATTTTTTGTGATCTTTTGTTTTGTTGCCCTCATATCTGCAACGCTCACGGCAAATTCACTGGCTTTTAAAACGACGGCTATTAATTTCGCCGACGACGAAATTTCCGGTAAAGAGTTATTCAAAAACAATTGCGCTCGCTGCCACGGCGCAGACGGAACGGGCGGCAAAGGACCGAATTTAACGACCGAAAAGAAACAGGCAAAATGGAAGGATTCGGACGAAAAATTAATTGCTAAAATTGCCAAGGGCGCCTTTGGGATGCCGGCGTTCGGCGACAAATTAAAGCCAGAAGAAATTCAAGCCATCTCAGATTACGTCCGCACTTTCCAACCTCCGCCCGCAAAATAAAATGAGGAAACGATTGATGTTGAAAGCGGTTCGGCTTCTAGGTCTGCCGCTTTTTCTTTTGCTTTTAATATTACCTGCGCGAGCTGCTTGGCAGAACGTCGGCAGTATTACGCACGCCGCACAATCAGGCGCCAGCGGTGTTATTTTAGAAACATCAAGCGGCGCTAAAATATTAATTTCTTTTTTTGACCTGAATGTCGTGCGGATTAGAATTGCGCCAAGCGGCAATTTTGAGAATGCTTTCTCATATGCAATCGAAGAAAAACTTCGGGTGAAACCAAAGATTAAACCGATTCAACAAACGGCAAAAGAAGTAATTATGGAGTTAACTTCGGGAGAAAAAGTTGTTGTCAACAAAACCTTTATCGCAATAACCATTTTTGATGCAGCGGGCGAAAAACTTTTAGCGGACGCAGCACCCGCGATGTTTGACCGAGCAAGTGGCGAGATCCAAGCGACAAAGATGCGTCGTAGCTCAGCCGAAACTTATTATGGCTTTGGCGAAAAAGCGTCTGCCGCGCTTTCCAGAGATTCGCAAAATTTAACGATGTGGAATACCGATACTTATCGTTATGCCGTCAACCAGGATCCGCTTTATCAAGCAATTCCCTTTTTTATTGCGCTTGATCGAGGCAAAGCTTATGGATTGTTTTTTCACAATAGCTTTCGCAGCAGTTTTGATATGGGCAAGAGCGCACCCGACAAATACACTTTCAGCGCCGAGGGCGGGGAGCTTGATTATTTTGTTTTTATTGGCGGGAAAAATAGAACACCTGCTAAAATTCTCGAAGATTACAGCAATTTGACCGGTAGAACACCGCTTCCGCCCGTTTGGGCTTTGGGTTATCAGCAATCTCGTTATTCTTATCCGACCCAAGCCCGCGTTTTGGAAGTCGCGCGAGAATTTCGCCGCCGACAAATTCCTGCGGATGTGATTTATCTTGATATTGATCATATGGATGGCTTTCGCGTCTTCACCTGGGACAAACAAAAGTTTCCGAATCCGAAAGAGCTGACGGACGATTTAGCGAAGATAAACTTTCGAGCCGTTACGATTATTGATCCGGCAATCAAAGTTGACGACAAATATCAGGTTTACAGCGAAGGTAAAACTGAGAACTTATTTGTCAAAACTGCAGACGGCAGAGATTTTAATGGCAGCGTTTGGGCTGGAAACTCTGCGTTTCCTGATTTTACCGATCCAAAAACGCGCCGATGGTTCGGTTCCTGGTATCGAACGTATCTCAGCAACGGAATCGCCGGTTTTTGGAATGACATGAACGAGCCTTCGGTGTTCCCTGCCGAAAAAGATAATACGCCGCCGCTGCGATACAATCCATTTAATACGATTCCGCTTGACGCCCGCCACAACGGTGACGGCGCAGGCGGTACGCACAAGCGTTTCCATAATGTTTACGGTCTCGAAATGGCGCATTCCTCTTTTGAAGGCTTGCAAAAATTACAGCCCGCGAAACGTCCGTTTGTTTTGACGCGAGCCGGATTTGCGGGCGTCCAGCGTTACGCCGCCGTCTGGACGGGCGACAATACCGCGAGCTGGGAACATTTACAGATGTCCGTGCCGATGCTCTTAAATTTAAGCGTTTCCGGTGTTCCATTTGTCGGAGCTGATGTCGGCGGTTATGCGGATATGCCGTCGGGCGAATTATATGCCAGATGGCTGCAAGCAGCGGCGCTGACACCGTTTTTGCGTTCCCACTCGGAAAACAATTTACCGAACAAAGAACCTTGGGAATACGGCGCAGATTTTGAGCGAATCAATCGCGCTTCAATAGAATTGCGTTACGAGCTTTTGCCTTATCTTTACACGCTCTTTCGCGAACATGAAGAAGATGGTAAATCAGTGATGCGACCGCTTTGGTTTGAGTATCCCAAAGATTTAAAAACTTATACCGTTGATGATGAATATCTGGTTGGACGCGATTTGCTAATCGCGCCTGTTTTAAAGCAGGGGCAGCTTAAGCGCAGCATTTATTTTCCGGCTGGTGATGATTGGCGCGATTGGCAAACCGGAATTCTCTACAAAGGCGGGACGACGGCTGAAGTTGAAGCGTCGCTCGAAAAACTGCCGCTGTTTGCCAGAGTCGGGGCGATCATTCCAACACAAACGGTTGTTCAAAGCACTAATGAAATGCCAAAAGCGGATTTAACGCTTCACGTCATCACTGGGGTCGCGCCGGACAAAACCGACCAGTCAACTGTTTTTCAAGATGCGGGCGATGGTTACGGTTACCGAGAAAATTCATGGCGCGAGAATAAAATTGAGCATCAAAAGAATTTATTAAAGTTTAAGAGATTTGGAAATTTTGCCGACGGGCAAAAAATCAAAACCATCGAATTTTTGGGAATTGAAATTAAGCCGCAAGAAATTAGAATTGACGGCAAACCGGTCAACATCGAATTTGATCAACCCGAAAAGCGCGTTAGAATACTTTTAACCAGCGACAACGTGACGGAAATTGCAACCATTCCATAAATTAGCTTGAGGTTTTAATGAACAAACTAAGTTATTTTCTTCTGATTCTGATGATCCCGACTTTTATTCACGCTCAAGACGGAGGCGGTGTTTCGACCGGCGAAGCGCGGGCTTACACGACGCGGCGCACGACCGGCGTTGTTGATGCCAACGCTCCAAAGGTTTTTGAAGACGTCACGGCGCAAACCGAGCTCAAAAATTATCTGCAAACGAGCGGCGACAGCGGCAAAAGATATATTCTCGAAGCCACCGCCGGAACAGTAGCGATTTTTGATTATGACAACGACGGCAAACCAGACATCTTTATGCTTAACGGCGCCACGATTAACGCTCTGCAAGGCAAAGAGAAAATGCCTCGCTCGGCGCTCTATCACAACTTGGGCAATTGGAAGTTTGAAGACGTGACGGAAAAAGCCGGAGTAGCGAACGAGCGTTGGGGAATGGGTGTTGCCGTCGGCGATTATGATAACGACGGATTGCCCGATATTTTTGTTGGTAACTATGGCGTTGCGAGGCTTTATCACAATAACGGCAACGGCACTTTTACTGATCTGGCGGAAAAACTTGGCGTTGCGCTTAAGGGTTGGTTTACCGGAGCAACATTTGGAGATTATGACAAAGACGGGCGGCTGGATTTATTTGTTCCCGGATATGTTGATTTTGATCTTGATAAAAAACCGATGAATCCTGAAGATGTCCTTAACGGAAAAGTAACCGGGCGTAATTTTTGCCAATTCAGGGGTGAACCGCAAATGTGCGGACCGCGCGGCTTGCCGGGCGTCAAAGATCATCTCTTTCACCAAAAAGCCGACGGCGCTTTTGAAGACGTTTCCGACAAAGCGGGCGTTACCGATGAAGGGCGTTACTACGGTTTTTCCTCGGTTTTTGTTGATGTCAACGATGATGGCTGGCTCGATTTGCTGGTTGTTAACGATTCTACGCCAAAACAGCTTTATATCAACAAAGGCGACGGGACTTTTGAAGAATCGGGATATCCGGCCGGGATTGCTCTGAATGAAAACGGGCGTGAGCAAGCCGGCATGGGGCTTGCGGTCGGCGATTATGACAACGACGGGCGCGTGGATTTTCAAATCACGAATTTTAGCGATGATTCAAACACGCTTTACCGTAATGACGGCGACGCAAATTTTACCGACGTCACGTTTCAAGCCGGAATCGGTGAGCCGACGATTCCTTTCCTGGGTTGGGGAACTTCCTTTATTGATTACGACAACGACGGCTGGAAAGACATTTTGGTTGCCAACGGTCACATTTACCCTTCGGTTGATAAAGCGCAATGGGGAACGAGCTATGCCCAGCAAATGCTGCTTTTTCATAATGGCAAGTTCGATCCCAAAACGAATCAAATTCGTTATGAGCGTGTTAGCGCTAATCCAGACAGTGCGCTCGCCAAAGCCATGGTTGCCCGCGGTTTGGCAATCTGCGATTTAGACGGCGACGGCAAAGTTGATGCGGTGGTCGGAGGTCTTGAAAGCGCGCCGATGGTCATCAAAAATGTGGCTGCGACGACTAATCACTGGCTTTCTCTTAAATTAATCGGCGATCCATCAAAGAAAACGCCAAAAGACGCTATCGGCACAAAAGTCTTTGTGACGACCGGCAAATTGCGCCAGCGTTTCGACGTCACGAGCGGCGCGTCTTTTGCTTCGCAGAGCGATTTATGCATTCACGTCGGGCTTGGTGACGCCGCTAAAATTGACAAGCTCGAAATTCATTGGGCAGGGGGCGCGACGGAAACCATCACCATTCCCGGCGTTGATCGAATGCTGTTTGTGCAGGAAGGCAAAGGAGTCGTCGCAAAATAAATATTTTTTAACATTCTGAAAATCGCGCCCACGTTTTAATCCCGGATGTGAGCGCGATTTTCTTTGCGATGACTTTCTTCCAGAACAATCGGGCAAGTGATAGAATAAAATTTCAAACGTAAAGCTGTTTTGAAGGGCAAGGACAGTTAAAATTTATGGCGAACAGTGCAGTAGTTATAGAAACAAGTCGGGAGAAACTGCCCGAGAGCAAGCTATCGGAGGAAATTATAAATGAGCAGTTTCAAGAAGAAAAAGAAGTTTTGCTCAACCATGTTCAAAAATACGGCTTGCGGCGGACGGCTCAGCGCGATTTAATTTTGGAAGTGTTTCTCAAAACCGAAGAACATCTCTCCAGCGAGGATTTGTATGATCTGGTCAAACGCGAAGACCAAAGCATCGGTCACACAACCGTTTACCGGACTTTAAAATTATTAACCGAAGCGGGCTTGGCGCGTGAAGTTCGCTTTGGCGACGGAAGAAATCATTACGAGCATCATTACAATCATGAGCATCACGATCATATGATTTGCACGGATTGCGGCAAAGTCTTTGAATTTCACTCGCCCGAAATGGAAGCGATGCAGGACGAGATCGCCGCCAAGTATAATTTTATTGTGACGCAACATTCTTTGCGTCTGATGGGTTTATGCGCGGATTGTCAAGCGCAAAATCCGGTTGCGCCGCGAAAAGCGATTTCCGCCAGTCAAGCGCGCGTGGGCGTCAGCACAGGACACATTCACAAATAGATTAGAGCTAATTCTAATAAAGGCTAAATATCTGATAAATGAGCATTGAAATCAAATTCGAAATTGAAAACGGCGAAGAGCGCACCGGCATCGTCGCCGAAAACAGTTATTTATGGGACGCGGCAAAACGTCTGGGCGTTTATCTCGAAGCAACTTGTGAAGGACGCGGAACCTGTGATACCTGCGCCGTTACAATCAAGCATGGCGCGGAAAATTTATCAACGCCAACGTCCGGTGAAATGCAGCATCTAACGGATGAGCGCAGGGCGGCGGGAGAGCGTCTCGCCTGTCAAACGCGTATTCACAAAAGCGGAGAAATTACGGTCATGGTAAAAGAAAAGCAAACGGCTGAGGCTGAAGAAAAGAAAGAACGCGAATGGCGCAAGGATTTTCAAGAACTTCCATTCGACAAAAAATTTGCGACTCTGGTTGAACTCGAAGCAGTCGCTTTGAGCGAAACGTTTGGTTTTGTTGCCAACTTGCCCATGACTTTGAGCAATAAAGTCGTTGATATTCTGGCAAGTTTTGGTTGGGAAATGGACAAAAAATCCCGCGACGCCCGACGCCCTACCGAGCATAAATCCGAGGAGCCGACGCCCAAGAAGAAGCCAGGAAATCAGTCGGAAAAAAAAGCTAAACATAAATCAGAGCCTCAAGCTGAAACAGAGTAAACAAATTTTTCGTTGAACAACGCGCTGGAAAAAACGAGGATTGGCGACAACGACGCTGACATTGCGCCGAAGGTATTCGGCTTTGCAGCCCTCGGCGTGATGGCGGCGATGTTTGCGCTGATGGGTTTTTCGATGACGATAATTATTTTTCTCGTGCTGGTCGGTTACTTTGTTTGGCGAGCGGTCGCCAAAACCGAGATGCATGAAGTGCGCGGTATTTTTGAGTTTTATCTGGCGGCGAACGAAGTTTTGCGCGACGACGAACGCCGTTGGTACGGTTTTGAGATTCAAGACGTGATTACGCGCGGACACCGGATTTTGGGAATGATGCCTGACCCGCCGCCGCTTGTGCATTTCGCTCTCGGCGCGCTCTATCATCGTGCCGGAAACTTTGCCCAAGCCGAAAATCATCTAGCGTTTCTGATCGAGGATGAAAAGTCGGACGAGCGCAGTCGCTTGTCGGCTTCCGCCGAGCTTCGTTCATATGTGCGAATTTTGCGTAAACTCGAACGCGAACCGGCAGAAGCGCCGCAAACGACTGCGGCTATCAGGGCGCTCGAACGCGCTCGTCGTCATCGAGCCGCAGTTTTGCTTTCCGAAAGCCGCCAGAAAGCTCAAGAGGCGATTGCGGCTGCTAAGCAAAAAGAACTCGCCGCTGCTGCAACGCGGGAACAACCGCGCAAGCCACTGCTTGAACGGCTTGAAGAAAAAACTGTCCAAACCACTGCAATTCTTCCAACGGCGGCGCCAAAAGTTCAACCGTTTACTTTGTTAAATTCAAATGGTGAAGTGAAAACTGCAAACGGCGAGGCGGAGAAAAAAACCGAACCGCAGAACGGCACAAGTGATCCGCCTAAAAAGCCGCGCCCGCCCAAAAAAGAAAAAATTCAAAAATCAATCACCGAAGTTTTGCGCGACATCTATGATTAAGCAGTAATAGGTAATAAGTAATAGGTAATAAGTTTTCGATTTTAACCTATTACCTATTACTTATTACCTATTACCTTCTTATGCTGAGTGCTGAAATCATTGCCATTGGGTCAGAACTTTTGACGCCCGAACGCACCGACACCAACAGTCTCTGGCTCACCGAAAAACTTAACGAAATCGGAATTGAAGTTAAGTTGAAAACTGTTGTCGGCGATGATGCCGGGCGGCTCGAAGAAACTATCAAAGATGCCTTTGCGCGCTCCGATGTTGTGGTTACAACCGGCGGTTTGGGTCCTACCGAAGACGATATCACGCGCGCCTGCGCTGCTAAAGCGGTAGGTAAAAACTTGATTTTGAACGAGACTTTGGTTGATGAAATTCGCGCCCGGTTCCAGCAAATGATGCGCGAGATGCCCGAAATTAACAAACGGCAAGCAATGATTATCGAAGGGGCGCAAGTTTTATCAAATCCTCATGGCAGCGCGCCCGGAATTTTATTTCAGCCAACCGGAGACAAATTTCTCGTGATTTTGCCGGGACCGCCGCGCGAAATGAAACCGATGTTTGAGAATTTAGTATTGCCGCGCCTGCGCGAAAAGGCTGGTGAGATTGTTGTCAAACGCCGGGTTTTGCGTGTTGCAGGACTGGGCGAATCTGCCATTGACGCGCAGATTGCGCCAATTTATACCGAGTATCAAAATCCCCAGACTTCGATTTTGTTTAATCGCAGCGAGGTTGAAATCTGGCTGACAGCGAAGGGGTCCTCCGAGCAGGAAGCGACAAGTTTGCTAAACGAAGTTGGAGGTAAAATCTCCGAAAAATTGGGTGCGGCGGTCTTCGCCCAGAACGGCGAATTGATGGAGGAAATTATTGCCAAATTGTTGACCGAGCGACAACAGACTTTGGCAATTGCCGAAAGCTGTACGGGCGGTTTGATTTGCGAGCGTTTAACGGAAATTCCCGGCTCGTCCGCGTTTTTTATCGAAGGCATCGCGGCATACGCCAACGCAGCAAAAATTAGAAGCTTGCGGGTTCCGGCGGAACTGATTGAACGACATGGCGCGGTCAGCGCCGAGGTTGCCGAAGCGATGGCGAAAAATCTCCGCGCGCTCGCCGGGACGGACTTTACTCTTTCCGTCACCGGGATTGCCGGACCGGGCGGCGGAACCGAAGAGAAACCAGTCGGTTTAGTTTTTATCGGTTACTCGGACGCTCTGCAAACAACGCATCGCCGGCTTAATCTGCCGGGCGACCGACATCTTATCCGCTGGCGGGCGAGCCAAGCCGCGCTTGATTTATTGAGAAGAAAATTGCTGAAAAATTAAACTTTGAACGCCGTTCTTTAAGCAGTTTCCAATTTTTCAAACAAGGGACGATGACAAAAATGCTCAAAATTAAAATCCTAGTGTTCGCTTTTATATTCACTTCTCTCCAATTGATATTTGTCTGTTTGATAGCAGTGCCAAACAGTCAAGCAAAAGATTTATTCACGTACCGTACCAGACAAGACGAAGCTCCCGGAATGCACTTTAAAGGGCAAATTGCCAGCAGCAAGTTTGAAATGATGTTGTGGCGCGACGGCAAAAGCTTGCGCGGAAATTATTTTTATATAAAATCCGGCAGCGCAAACAGTCTCGATTTACGCGGCAAAATTGATGAGAACGGCGAATTTACAATTCAGGAATTTGATTCTGCAGGTAAGCAAACCGGCGAATTTACAGGCGCGTGGAAGGACGATCCGAACCAATCGGGCGTCGAGCTCGAAGGCGAGTGGAAAAAGCCATCGGCAAAAGAAGGCACATCGTTTTGGGCTTCGGAACAAATGGCCGCATTTACAAACGGTGCAAAAATCGCAACTATTTCAACCAGCGAAACATTTAAACCCAAGCGATTAGACGTTTCCGCTCAATATCCTTTACTTGTTGGCGGAGGAGCAAATACCGTCGCTTTTAACGAACTGGTCAAAGCGAAAGTGGCGAAAGAAGCTGGTGATTTTAAAAAATTAATGCTGGCGCAAACAGCCGCTGATTTAAAGTTTCTACCCGAAGGCGTCAATAATTACATAGACATTAGTTTTAATGTCGAATATACCGACAATGATTTGATCAGCCTCAGTTTTCTGGAAGGAACTTTTTCAGGCGGAGCGCACGGTAATGCTAATTATTTTACGGTCAATTATGATCTCAAAAACGGTAAAGAATTAAAGCTGGCTGATTTGTTCAAACCTGGCGCGAAGTATTTAGGGGCAATTGCCGCTTACAGCCTGAAAGATTTGCAGAGCCGCACTGAGGGGAGCGAAAATGCGGGATTAGCGCAGGATTTATGGGAGGACGGCGCAAAACCAACAGCGGAAAACTATAAATCTTGGAACGTGACGCGCAAAGGTTTGATGTTTACATTTGATCCGTATCAAGTCGGACCTTACGCCGCCGGTTCGCAGTTTGTAATTGTGCCTTACGCCGAGCTAAAAGATTTATTAAAACCTGACCGTATGTTGATAAAAATGATTAAGTAAATTTTTAACTAAGATTTATTTAAGAAAATGGCGGAAACAAACGCCGTTTTTATTTTTCATACGTCAATCGGGCTTCGAACACCAAACTGATTTTGTTGTAAAACGTGTGTGTAAATCATTGTGGTTGCAAGGTCTTTATGACCGAGCAGTTCCTGAATTGTGCGAATGTCGTGTCCGTTTTGCAAAAGGTGCGTAGCGAATGAGTGCCGCAATGTATGACAGCTCGCGTGTTTTTGCACTCCGGCTTTGTCCAAAGCGCGTTTAATCGATTTTTGCAAACTGGATTCCGACAGATGATGTCTGCGGGTTTCTTCTGTCCGGGGATCGCGGCTCACTTTCCGAGCCGGAAAAATGTATTGCCATTTAAACTCGCTTGCCGCATTCGGATATTTTCGACTTAAGGCAAATGGAAGATAAACTTTGCCAAGCCCGATTTTCAAATCCTTGTCGTGCCACTCTTTGACCGTTTCTAAATGGGTTTTTAACGGCTCAATCACCTTATCGGGTAAAACGGTAAAACGGTCTTTGCCGCCTTTGCCGTCGCGGACGGTAATTTGTTTGTACCCAAAATTTAAATCTTTAACGCGTAGCCTTAAACATTCCTTTAGTCTCAACCCGGCTCCGTACAGCAAACTTGCCATCAGCCAATTGAT
>JBDTZD010000260.1:0-18963 GCA_040005335.1 Pyrinomonadaceae bacterium
AAAAAATAAAGCGCCTGCACTAGCGCGCCGTTCGGCTGTTTTGCTGTTGAAAGCGGTGAATCGAGCGAGCCGCCAAGCGTCTTTTCATCTAAACTACGAGCTTTTAAAAACAAACGCAGCTTGACTTTATCAATCTTAACCGGTTGACCGATTAACTTTTCCAGCGGCTGGGGTAGTTTCTTGAGAGGGTCGCCGACCGCTCCTTGAATTTCGACTTTGCGGAGCAAACAACGTGCTTGTTCCGTGGGTGTGCCGGCAAATTGCAGAGTTTGGGAATCAAACGGGCAGGCTTTACTTTGTCCATTTACAATAGTGGCAGAAAACATCAACCACAGATAAACACAGACTGACACTAAGAGAAAATAAAAAACAAATCTGTGTTCATCTGTGTTCATCTGTGGCTAAATCAAATTGTCCGAGTGACTTTTGAGAGCGAGCGCGGAGCATCGGGATTCAAGCCTTTGGCTTCCGCCAGATGAGCGGCAAAGAGCTGCGCCGGAATAACAAACGGAATCGGAGACAGGAATTCGTCAATCTCGGCTGGCATTTTAATTGAGCGGGAAGACAGAGCCGCAATTTCATCGTCGTTGGAAATAGCAAATGTGTCTGCGCCAACTTCAGTCAAACGCCGCAGTAAATCAACCGTGCCTTGTTTGGTTAAACCTTTCGGCGCAAATAAAATCACCGGAAAACGCCGCTCGACGATTGCCAGCGGTCCATGAAAAAAGTCTGCGGACGAAAACCGCTCGGCGACGACATAACAAGTTTCCATTAGCTTTAAAGCGAGCTCGTAAGCATTGCCATAATTCATCCCGCGCCCAACCACAACGCAGTTTTCCATAAACACGTAACGCTCAACCAGTCGTTTAATCTCTGCGTCTTTTTCGAGCGCGAGATGGGCAAAAGCGGGAATTTTTTCGATTGCCAGCTTGTTTTCGGCCAGAGCATTTGCCAATAGATAAAAATGCAGCATTTGTCCCGTGTAGGTTTTCGTAGCCGCCACGCTCCTCTCTTTTCCGGCGTGTGTCAGCAGAGTTTCATCAGCGAGTTTCGCCATTGTCGAATCAGGTTCGTTAGTGATTCCAAGCGTAAACGCGCCCGAAGCTTTTGCCGACTCCAAAACGGTGTTAATGTCTGTTCCTTCACCCGATTGTGAAACGCCGACTACAAGCGCGCGGCTCAAGTTTATTTTGGCGTTATAAAGAGTGTAAACGGATGGCGCGGCAAGCGAAACCGGAATCCCAACAGTGGTTTCGAGCAAATAACGTCCGAACAAGGCGGCATTGTCGGAACTGCCTCTTGCTACGAGAACAATCAAATCAATTTCGCGCTGTCGCAGAAAAACGCTTAACTTTTCGATTTTATTTTGTTCATTCGCAATGGTTTTTTCCAGAACGGCAGGCTGTTCGGCTATTTCTTCGAGCATTAAAGACATATTTTTAGGTTGACACTTTTCTTGGAACATCATAAATATATCTGAACTTTCTTTTTCAATCTATCGGCAAAGGTCATTTTCTATGTCAATCCAACCGCCTGAATCAACAACCGGACGTTTGATTTCTTTGGACGTTTTTCGCGGGATCACGATTGCCGGAATGATTTTGGTCAACAATCCGGGAACCTGGAGCGCTATTTATCCGCCGCTCGAACATGCCGAATGGCACGGCTGGACGCCGACCGATTTTATCTTTCCGTTTTTTGTTTTTATCGTTGGCGTTTCGATTACGCTCGCCCTTGGTCGGCGAGTCGAGACTGCAAAAGAAATTCATGGAAGCATTACTAACGATGTTTATTGGAAAATTTTCCGCCGCGCCGGATTGATATTTTTCCTGGGGTTATTTTTAGCGGCATTTCCGTTTTATAATCCTAACGAAGGAACTTTGATTAATTTATCAACTCTGCGGATACCGGGTGTTTTACAGCGGATTGCAGTTTGTTATCTGGTCGCTTCGCTAATTTTTCTCAAAACAAATTGGAAAACGCAGGCGCTGATAGCTGCTCTCTTATTGTTTGCGTATTGGGCATTGATAACGCTGATTCCGGTTCCGGGCTGCGCCGTGACCACTTTTGACGATAAAGCTTGTAATCTAGCGGCTTGGCTCGACCGGACGGTTTTTACCGTCAATCACATTTGGCGACAGGCTAAAGTTTATGATCCGGAAGGCATTTTAAGCACCCTACCGGCAATTTCAACTGCGCTGGCCGGGGTTTTAACCGGGCATTGGCTCCGGACAAACCGTTCCGATTTTGAAAAAGTCGGAGGACTGTTTTTTGCCGGAGTTTGCGGTGTCATGACGGGCTACGTCTGGAACGGCTGGTTTCCCATTAACAAGGCTCTCTGGACAAGCTCTTATGTCATATTTACTGCAGGGATGGCTTTGTGCTTGTTAGCTGCATGTTACTGGTTAATTGATATCAAAGGTTACAAAAAATGGGCGCAGCCGTTTCTTATTTTCGGTCTCAACGCCCTCGCGTTATATTTCTTTTCAGGGATTTTCGAGCGCCTCATAGAAGCGATCAGATGGACTAATGCGAGCGGCGAAATCACAACTCTGCAGGACTGGATTTTTAATTCCATTTTCCTGCCGTTGGCTTCGCCGATTAACGCTTCGCTCGGCTATGCGATTTGTTATGTTCTGTTCTGGCTCTTGATGATGTGGCTACTTTACCGCAAACGCATTTTTATTAAAGTTTGATTTATTTCTCGCCCTTCTGATTGTCGCTTTTATTACCGGCTGCCGTGCCAACTTCATCGCGTTCGTCAGGATCGCCTTTTGATTCGTCACCCCGCCGCATTTGTTGGGCGATTTGAGTTGAATCATCGTAGCTTGCTTGTTGCGCGATTTCTTCGGCACTGAAATTTTCGCGAGTAGTTTCGCTGCCGCTTTTATTGGCATCTTGTTTTTGTAAATTTTCCATTATCATTTTTTCCTGTGAAATTTATTCGCCCGCTACCGCAGCGGACAAGTTCTGACTTTAAGTTTTATAGTTTAAATTATACTTTACCAAACGTCGCTTTCAATCAGAGTTTGGTAAGAATCACGTTTTCTAATCAATTCAACCGCTCCGTTTTCTCGAACCAGAACCGCGGCAGGCAAAGGGCGACCATTGTATGGAAACATCTGCGCCAGAGAATAAGCGCCGACATTTAGTAACGCCAAAATTTCGCCGGGCAAGACATTTTCCGGCAGCAGACGGTAATTGGGCAAACGATTCCTGCCTTCGACATCAAAATAAACATCGCCGCCATCGCATAACGGTCCCGCTAATTTGTAAGGCGTTTGGTGAGACTGGTCAGCGCGACTCGCTGAAATCAAGTGATAATACCAACCGTAGTTATTCATCGAAAGCATAATATTGTAACCGGCATCGGTCAACAACCAGCTATCATTTTGGATTTT
This sequence comes from Pyrinomonadaceae bacterium, assembly GCA_040005335.1. Classification (GTDB taxonomy): domain Bacteria; phylum Acidobacteriota; class Blastocatellia; order Pyrinomonadales; family Pyrinomonadaceae; genus JBBQUS01. The sequence continues at coordinate 3,402 of JBDTZD010000260.1, forward strand.
GGATTTTGGATTTTGGTTCGTCAAATTTCCCAGCGGTCTTGTTTTCCGATTGCGAACTGTCGTTAAAATTAAACCTGCATCGGCAATTACAGAGCGTCCCGGTTCGATTAAAATCGTTATATTTTCAAGCAAATGTGACGCGTTCGCTTGATTAGCCGCTTCTTTGACAACTTGCATTGCGGCGCCCAAAACCTCGGCGGGTTCTAAATCAGAGGCAAATAATTTGGCGCGTTCAAGGGGCAAATCCGACGCGCTCGAATCATCGCGCAAATAGTTCGTTGGAAATCCGCCGCCTAAGTTTAAGTGCGCGCATTTAATGCCTGTTTCATCATAAATTTCTTTGAGAAGCGCGAAAAGTTTTAAAAAAGCTTCGGCAAACGGTGCTGCGTTTGGCGTTTGCGAGCCGAGATGCAGGTGGATTCCGCTCAAGTTAAGCAATTCAGATTTGCAGTATTTGCGAAAAGCCGCAAAAACTTCGTCCGACAACATTCCGAATTTTGAAGTCAGCATTGCGGTTTGCAGCCCGTGCATGGTGTCGGTTTCGATTTCCGGAACAAGGCGCAGCGAGACATTTGCTTTTTTGCTCAATTGGTTCGCGACTTTTTCTATCTGCGCAACTTCAAATAACGAATCAGCTTGAATCGCATAAATTCCGGCGCTAATGGCTTCGGCGTGTTCAGTTTCGGTTTTGCTCGTGCCGTTAAAAATAATTTGTTCTGGAGCGAAACCAATTTGCAGAGCTTTAAATAATTCGCCGCCCGAGTTTGTTTCAACATCTGCCCCGGCTTCTTTAACAGCTCGCAAAATCGCCATGTTTGAGTTAGCTTTGGCGGCGTAACAAATTTTGAGCGGCAACGAGAGTGCGCTTTCGGCAAGTTTTAGCCTGGCAATGTTGTCTTTAATTCTTTGCTCGGAAAACACAAAAAGCGGCGTTTCGTATTTTTCAGTCAATTGAATTGAATCAACGCCCCCGACAAATAAACGTCCGTTTCTGGTTTCCAGATAATCTTCAATTGCCCATGCCGGAGCGCTTTCATTCGTCATTTTTAAAGCCTAAGAATTAAAACAATAACATTCAAAATAGTTGAGAATTGATTGGTTGCCAACTGATAATTTGTCTGATAGCAACATGTCCTTCCCTATTATTAACTATTTCTGAAGATTTGTTTTAATCTGAAAATAGTTTTTTAGACGATGCGCCAAATTAAGCGTATTAGATTAGAGGAGAAAATTTTGTGTTTGAAGAAGACGAGCAAAAACCATTTATTGATGCCGAATTAGCGGAAAACCCCGAACCGCGCTGCCCGTGTTTATTGTTGCTCGACACTTCCGGTTCGATGAGCGGGGAACCAATTCGCGCTCTTAACGCAGCTCTGCAATCGTTTAAAAATGAACTAATGGCTGATTCGATGACCGCCAAACGCGTCGAAGTCGCTTTGCTCACCTTCGGGCCGGTCGAACTCGTCACAGATTTTGTTTCCGCTTATAATTTTGTGCCCCCGACGCTGCAAGCAAAAGGCGATACTCCGCTTGGCAAAGCTCTCGAAGTCGGACTCGAAGTTTTGCGGCAACGCAAACAGCGCCTGCGGGAAAACGGTGTTGATTTATACCGCCCCTGGATTTTTCTAATTACTGACGGCGAGCCGACCGACGATTGGCACAGAATGATTGAACATATTAAGGCAGGCGAAGAACACAAATCATTTTTGTTTTTTGCGCTCGCCGTCAACAACGCCAAGCTCGACGTTTTAAAGCAGCTTTCGGTGCGCGAACCAATGAAATTAAGCGGAATTCAATTTCGCCCGCTTTTCCGATGGCTCTCAGATTCGCTCAAAGCGGTTTCGCATTCAAATCCCGGCGACCGCGTGGGATTGCCCGACTACAAGCCTTACGGCTGGGCGGACGTTTAAAATCAGAGAGCCGCCTGCTGTTGTTACAACGGGTGGGTAATTTATGCATTCTTCACAATGGAAAATCGTCTCTGCTTCAATCGCCGGGACTTCGCACGTTGCTAAAAACTCTGAGTGCCAGGATTCCTTCGTTTGGCGGACTACCGAATGCAAAGATGAAGTTTTGGTTGTCATTGTTTCAGATGGCGCCGGCAGCGCCAAACGCGCCAAGGTTGGCGCTGACACAACTTGCGCAACGATGATGCAGGAAATTCAAACTGTTGTTGAAACAGATCTTGGAATTCACAAAATCACGCGCAAACACGTTGTGGAATGGTTGAATTTACTGCGAACACAGTTTCAAATTTTAGCCGAGACGGAGAAACTTGAAACAGGAGATTTTGCCTGTACTTTGCTGGCGGCTATTATCCAGGGCGAAAAAGGAATTTTTCTGCAAATCGGTGATGGCGGAATGGTTTATACCGCCACCGAAGCACCTGATGAATTTCATCTTGTGATTGAGCCGCAGCAAGGCGAATATGCCAACACGACAAATTTTGTGACCGATCTGACTGCCGCAGACATCTTAAGATTTGAAGTGCTCGAAAAACGAATTGACGAGATCGCGATTTTTACCGACGGTTTGCAGCGGATTGCTCTTGATTATCAAACAAACACGGCACACGCACCGTTTTTTCGACCGATGTTGGCGCCGCTCAGATCGGAAAAGGTTTCACCGAATTTATCAGAAAAGTTGCATGATTTTCTTGATTCGCCGAAAATCAATGAGCGGACAGACGACGACAAAACTTTGATTTTGGCTTCACGACGATAAAAAATTGTATGCCGGAATTTTACAGCACTACAGAAGTTATTACTCTTGGCAGAGAGTTAGGGCGCGGCGGTGAAGGCGCGGTTTTTGAAGTTTTCGACAAACCCGAACTCGTTGCCAAAATTTACCACGAGCCGATTTCTGATGAAAAGGCTGAGAAGCTGCGCCAAATGGTCGCGCTGCAAAACGAAAAACTTTTGAAATTAGCGGCGTGGGTGACGGATGTTTTGCGAGATAAACCGGCTGGTAAAGTCGTCGGTTTTCTAATGCCGAAAATTAGTTTTGGAACCCCAATTCATGAGCTTTACAATCCGCAGAGCCGTCGCCACCATTTTCCTTCAGCCGACTGGCGTTTTCTGATTCACGCGTCGGCAAATCTAGCCAGAGCTTTTGCTGTGATTCACGCGCACGGTCACGCCGTCGGTGATGTAAATCACGGCAACGTCGTCATTGGGCGCGATGCCACCGTCCGTTTGATTGACTGCGACAGTTATCATTTAAACGCACCCGACAAAAGCTATTTGTGCGAAGTCGGCGTTTCCACTCACACGCCCCCGGAACTGCAAAACCACAGTTTGCGCACGGTTGTACGAACCATCAATCACGATGCTTTTGGACTAGCAGTGCTGATTTTTCAACTGCTTTTTATGGGACGGCATCCATTTTCCGGGAATTTTCAGGGCGACGGGGATAATACGCTCGAAGATTCAATTGAACACCGGCGTTTTGCTTACGGCGCGGGCGCGGCAGCCAGACAAATGAAACAACCGCCGGGAACTCTTCAGCTAGGGGCGGTTTCATTTGAAATCGCAAATTTGTTTGAACGAGCTTTTTTGAGCATAGAAAGTCGTCCGATGGCGCGAGAATGGAGCGCGGCGCTCGACGAGCTAGAACAAAATCTGCATCAATGCACCATTAACACCGGGCATTATTATTTGCAAACACTTAAAAAATGTCCGTGGTGCAGACTCGAAGGACAAACCGGCGTCTTGTTTTTTCCGGCAAAATTTACCGGCAATTTTGAATCGGACGGTGAATTTGATTTATTCACGCTCGGCAATTTAATTGATGCCATCAAACCGCCGGATTTGGCGCAGAATCTACCGGCCGTGACACAAAATCTGCTCACTCCTACCATTAGCCTCCCGCCGTCGTCTTTTGTCACGGAAGCTCTCGTGAACTACAACACGAATTTAGCTGTTTTCCTGGTTATCACGGCAATACTGGTCTTCGCCGTGAGCTACATTTTCGGTTTTGGCTCAATCTTCTGGATGGGATTTATCGGGTATTGGATTTTGAGCGAAATCGTCAAATCAATTTTGAAAGTGCCGCAGGAAGATACGCAGTTGAAGGTGGATGCCGCTCGTCAGAATTGGGCAAGCTTTAAAGACGATTGGCGCAAAACCGCTCTTGCTAAACCGTTTGAAACTGCCCGCGACGGATTAAAAGCAAAAATCAAAGAATACCGGGAACTGCCACAACACGAAAAAACGAAGTTAAAAGAAAGTGAGGCAAAAAATTATCAACAACAACTCGATTTTTATCTCAGAAGTTTTCCAATCAAAGATGCGGAACTTTTTGGACTTAACGACGAACGGCTTGATCTATTGACAAATAGCGGAATCAAAACAGCAGCGCATGTTGATAACAATACTTTCCCGCGCACTCCGCAATTCACTCACTCTCACAAAAGAATATTATTAGAGTGGCGCAGCGGTTTAGAGAAAAAATTTGTATTTAAACAGTCGCCAAAATTAAGTGAAGAAAGTGCCGATAAAATCGAAAACGAAATCTATGCGCGGCGTTGTCAGCTTGAAACCGAACTGCGCGGCGGATTGACCGGATTGCAGCAAATTTCTTTGCAGCTGACCAAAAGGCATCAAGATTTATCTCTGGAATCCGATAAATTTGCCGCTGATTTGTCGCAAGCTGAAAGTGATTTCAAACGCGTAGCGGATCTCAAATCACAAGCGATTGTCTGGATGATCTGTGTCGCTTTAATGTCTTTCGGAATCGGAGTTTCCATCAGGCAAATAATTTTTTTCGGAAACTATTCTGTTCCTCCCCCGTTTGTTTCGGATACAATAGCCCAAAAAGAAATAGGCGGTAGCAGCGGAACAGGGGAGAATATTGATCGAATTTACGATGCGCGGCAAACACCTCCGCCTGCCGTTCAGATTGATTCTTCCGCAAACTGGGGTAAAGCGAGAGAAATCTACAAATCGGGCGAGGGGTATTTCAACGCGGGATATTATAATGAAGCCGTGTCTGCATACAAAGACGCCGCCCGCGCTAATCCTAAAATCGCCCAAATTTACAACAAAATGGGCGAAGCTTATTTTCAATTAGCACAGTTTGGTAAAGCAGTCGAAGCATATCAAAAGGCTTTGAAAATTGAGCCAAATGATTCGGATACCTGGCATAAACTTGGATTGGTTTACAAGAAAATAAATTCTCTCAGTGATGCCATTAATGCATTCAAAAAAGCTACTGAAAACAATTTGAATGCCGACATGAGCCGTTATGAACTAGGTTTGCTCTATGCCCAGGTCGGCGATAAACAATCAGCTCAGAAACAGTATGATCAACTTGACAGAATGCATTCGCCGTTTGCGGAAAAATTATGGAACGAAATTCATGTACCAACTATATATGAAGCAAGCGATGCCCCGCCTGAGCCAACTGTGGTCAAACCAATAATCAAGGATTCCAGGTATTAAGTTAAATTACGGAAGTATTCCGAGCGATTGTGCTGTTATTGCAAAAATCGCGGTTGCTAAAACGATTAGGATATCATCGTTCATTGAGGCAATAAGTTTATTGAATTTGGCAGAGAAGTTCTGCGCGTATTTAGTCATTTTTCTATCTCCGGAAGTTGAGGGATCTGTTAGCGGATTGCCGAGCTGTCGAGGAAAAGACGCGGGGCGACTGCAACATTTCTTTTATAGCATGAAGAGGATAGGTTTTGGCAAGTTTTTTTGATTAAATTTTAATATGAAAACCTCTTGGAAAATCCGTTGGAATAGCAGGCAATTAAATTTATGGTCTTGAAAAACAGTATTGAAAAGCTTGTTAGCGAAAATAAATCTGAATTTTCTCATGAAGATCGTGTTTTGTTTGAAGAATTTAAAGCTGCTTTGAGACTTGGCGAAATTCGCGCTGCCGAGAAAAACAAAGAAGGGAATTGGCAAACTAACGCTTGGGTCAAGCAAGGGATTTTGCTCGGCTTCAAAATGGGCGCGATAATTGAAATGTCAAAAGACACGGAAAGTTTTCAGTTTTTTGACAAAGAAACTTATCCCTTGCGCCCGATGTCACTCGCCGACAAAATTCGTATTGTGCCGGGCGGGACGACAATTCGTGATGGTTCGTTTATTGCGCCGGGCGTGGTTTGTATGCCGCCGTGCTATGTCAACGTCGGCGCGTTTGTTGACGAAGGCACAATGATTGACAGTCACGCGCTCGTCGGTTCGTGTGCGCAAATCGGCAAGCGAGTTCACATTTCTGCCGCCGCACAAATCGGCGGCGTTCTCGAACCTATCAACGCCAATCCAGTCGTGATTGAAGATGATTGTTTAATTGGCGGCAACACGGGCGTTTACGAAGGCGTGATTGTCCGCGAAAGAGGCGTTTTGGCTTCGGGCGTGATTCTGACCGGCTCGACCCCGGTTTTTGATCTGGTACGCGGCGAAATTTACAAAAAAACTGCCGACAGTCCGCTTGAAATCCCAGCCGGAGCAGTTGTCGTTCCCGGCTCCAGGGCTGTCACAAATGAAACAGGTAAAAACTGGGGTTTGTCGCTTTACGCGCCTGTTATCGTTAAATACCGCGATGAGAGAACCGACGCTGCAACCAGGCTTGAAGATTATTTGAGGTAATGATGCGAAAAGTGATTTTGGCTTTGGCGGTGAGTTTGGATGGCTACATTGCCCGCGCGAACGGCGATGTTGACTGGCTTTCAATGGAAGATTTAACCGAAGCCAGCAGTGAAATGACTGATTTTTTTGCTTCAATTGATACAATTTTGTGGGGACGCAAAACTTATGTCAAAGGTCTTGAACTCGGTGGCGATATAGGAATGTACGGTAAAATCAATAATTTCGTCTTTTCGCGCACGCCGCAAGAAAGTAAAAACGAAAACTTGCAATTTGTTTCAGACGACGTAAAGAAGTTTGTCGAAAATTTGAAACAAAAGGATGGTAAAAATATTTGGCTGATGGGCGGAGGCTCGCTTGCCAAAACTTTTTTTGAGGAAAAACTGATTGACGAGCTAATTTTGGGAATTCAATCAAAAATTATCGGTAGAGGAATTCCGCTTTTTCTGCCGCATGAAGGACAAACCGAATTGGAGCTTGTTGATGTCAAAACGCGCCGCAGCGGAACTGTCCAAGTTACTTATCGCGTCAAATAGCTCTCAAAAATTATATGCCAACAATCGTTGTTATCATCAACGCCGGTTCAGGTGCGGATAGTGATACCAGCAAATTAAAAGAATTTTTGGCAGAAGTGTTCGGAGCAAACGGCGTCCAAGCGAAAATTATAGTTGCTGATAACAGCAGTAAACTTGTTGAGATAGCAGAAAGCGCTGCTCTCGGTGATTACAAAATCGTTGTTGCCGGAGGCGGCGACGGGACAATCAGCGCTGTTGCCGCGGCGCTTGTCGGAACCAACAAAACGCTCGGCGTGCTGCCGCTCGGGACGCTCAATCATTTCTCTAAAGATTTGGGTATTCCGCAGGATTTAGCCGGAGCTGTGCAAATAATTTTAGACGGGAACACGGCGGCAATTGACGTCGGCGAGGTCAACGGGCAAATTTTTATCAACAATTCAAGCATCGGTTTGTATCCAAATATTGTGCGGCGGCGTGAACGGCAGCAAAGATTAGGGCGCAGTAAGTGGTATGCGGCATTTTGGGCGACGCTCGCTGTTTTGCGGCGATACCCATTTTTTGCCGTTCGTCTAAATTTAGAAGATGAAACTGTGGTTGCGCGCACTCCGTTTGTTTTCGTCGGCAACAACGAATACGAAATGGATACGCTTAACATTGGCGCACGTAAATGTCTCGACGCTGGCGCATTGAGCGTTTACCTGCTTCGGCGAACGGGGCGAACCGGTCTAGTGCGGCTGGCGCTGCGCTCGCTTTTTGGTTTGCTCCGGCAAGCAAAGGATTTCGACGCATTTCGCACCAATCAGGTGACGATCGAAACGCGCAGCAAAAAGACTTTGCTGGTGGCTTTTGATGGTGAAGTTAAATTGATGCAAGCGCCGCTTTATTATCAAACCAGACCAAAAGCGCTGCGTGTATTAGTGCCAAAAGAAAATATCGAAGTAAAAGGCTAATGCGAACTATTGTTCATCTTTCTGACATTCATTTCGGGCGAGTTGATTACTCGCTGATCGAGCCGTTAATTTCAACAATCAGCGAAATTAAGCCCGATTTAGTTGTCGTCTCCGGCGATTTGACGCAGCGGGCGCGATCTTGGCAATTTATTGATGCTCGCGCTTTTTTGGACAAACTGCCAACACCGCAAATCGTTGTTCCGGGGAATCATGATATCCCGCTTTACAATGTTTTTAACCGTTTTGCCAGACCTCTCGACAAATACAAAAAGTACATTACTCGCGATCTACGTCCGTTTTATGTTGACGAGGAAATCTCGGTTTTGGGTGTTAATACGGCGCGTTCATTGACGATCAAAGACGGTCGTATCAACGAGGAGCAGATTGCCTGGATTCGTCAAAAGTTGTGTCCGATCAGCGAAGACTCGATTAAAATTATCGTCACGCATCACCCGTTTGATTTGCCGGAAGGATTCGAGGAACGAGATCTTGTCGGGCGGGCTAGAATAGCGATGAAAATGCTGGCGGAATGCGGCGCGGATGTATTTTTAGCGGGACATTTACATGTTAGCAACATTAGCCACACTGCTACGCGCTACAAAATAAAGGGACATTCCGCACTCGTCGTGCAAGCCGGAACCGCTACCTCAACACGCGGGAGAGGCGAAGCCAATTCATTTAACGTTATTCGTATTGATAAGCCGCGTTTAATTGTCGAACGCCTTGAGTGGCAGCTCAAACAAGCTAATTTCGCGCTCGCTGAAAGTCAGGAATTTAATCACAATCCAGAGGGCTGGAAAATTGTTTCGGATACGGCTTAATCGATCTGAGTTGAGCCTCAACCAATTTTTGAAATGGTTGAATCCGCAGTAAGCTATAAATTTCTACAGGAAATTATTTCCCGCGAATAAACTTTTTGATAAACGGGTCTGTGTTTTGGGTCAGTTCTTCATCAGTGCCGGTGAAAACAATTTTGCCTTCACGAAACATCATAACCTTGGTGTTCAGAAGACATAGATTAACTCCTTCTTCCTCAAAAACCACTTCGCCAGCTTCATTAACCGTAGCGTATTCGGAACATAGATACTGCACATTGTTCATTTCATGTGTCACGAAAATCGAAGCTACATTATTTAAATCGCGTAATTTCATTGCCAGCTCGCAAATCGTTCGAGCAGTTGGCGGATCAAGCCCAGCGGTTGGTTCGTCAAACATTACAATTGATGGATTACCCACCAAAGCTCTGGCAATTCCGACCCGCCGCCGCATCCCGCCCGACAATTCGGCGGGCATCAAATCAATCGCTTCCTCAAGATTGACGAATTGCAGCATTCGATGCACTTCCTTTTCAACTTCGGATTCGCTGACGCCTTGCTCATGCAGACGATAAGCGACGTTATCATAAACCGAAAGCGAATCGAACAAGGCGCCTTCCTGGAAAACCATTCCGATTTTCTGCCTGACGCGCATCATTTCCGGCTCGTCGTAATCGGTAATGTCTTCGCCGTCCACCAAAATTTGACCGGAATCTGGTTTGAGCAGCCCTAAAACCAACCGAATAGCCGTGGATTTTCCGCCCCCTGAGCGCCCCAAGATAATTTTTGTTTCACCGTGTTTGACTGAAAAACTGAGCCCATTAAGAATTTTTTTATCTTCAAACGAAAGATAAACGTCTCGAAACTCAATGGCTGGGATTATGGTTTGAGGTTTAGCAGGCGCGTCAAAGGGCGAAGTCACTTCAAATTCTTCTGCTTCGACATTAATATTGTCAGGTTTTTCGGTTTCAGTAATTGTTTCAGTCGAAGACATAAATTGTATCAACTCACTTAAACTCCAAAAATAAATTGCAATGCGCGGGCAAGAAAGAAGTCGGCAATGATGACCACAATCGAAGACGTGACAACAGCACTTGTCACCGACTGACCGACACCAACCGTCCCGCCTTCGGTCGAAAGACCTTTGTAGCACGAAATACTTCCGATAATGAGTCCGAAAATCAGCGGTTTGATCACACCACCGAGCAAATCTTCAACCGTGATTCCTTCGAGAACCGAACTGTAATAAAGCCCGAGAGGATGTGAGAAAAGCTGATTAGCGACAAATGCTCCGCCGATTAATCCGACGACATCAGCGGCAACTGTCAAAAGCGGCAGCATGGTCAATAGTGCGAGGAGACGAGGAGTTACGAGTTTCCTCACCGGATCAGTTCCCAAAGCCCGGATTGCATCAATCTGTTGTGAAACGACCATCGAACCAAGTTCAGCGGAAATCGCCGACCCAACTCGCCCCGTCACCATCAGGGCAGTCAAAACGGGTCCGAGTTCACGAATTAAAGTATATGCAACGAGGTATCCAGTTCTACTTTGCGCTCCGTAGGAGGCTAGGGTTGGATAGGTTTGAAGGGTTAAAACTCCGCCCGTAAAAAAACCCGTCAACAAAATTATTGTTAACGAGCCGACACCAATGAGGTCCATTTGGGCTAAAGTCTCACGCCAATAACGCGGACTTGTAAGAAGGCGAATCGCTGCCCGCCAAACGAGCAGCGTTATCTCTTGCAATTCAAACAGAAAGCTTTTGAAAAAGTTCATGCAGGACGGAATCGGACACTCAACAGCTAGTTAAAAACAAACTGTATAATGCGGAAATCGCCCGGAACAGTCAACAGCGTAAGACTCTTAAAAATTATCTAACACTTAAAAGACACTCGCGGAAAATTACTTTTAGACTGGTTTATTGTTCATCTGACGCAAGCCTTTTTGCTGAAAAAGCAGCTGCCGCCGCACTTTTTGCTCAAACTGACGGCGTAAATCGCGAAAACGAATTAATTGATCCGGGGTGAGAATTTGCCTAATACGAAACTCAACATCAGCGCGAAGTTTGATTGCTTCAGCTTGTGCGTTGGTTAATGCTCGCACACGTTGATCTACTTCTGCCTGGTTTGGAGTGTCGGCATAAACAGCTGTATCAAGCGCGCGCCGAGCCTGTCGTAACCGCATATTAGCTGCGCGGACGGTCTCCCTCATTTCTTGGTTGATGGCGCGCATCTGCTGAATTTGATCGGGACTTAAATTCAACAACTGTAATAAATTAGGGCGGTTTGCTGGCTGCTGATCGTTGTTTTGCGACGGCTGCATTTGACGCCGCCCCGCCGAATCCGGTTGCGATTGTTGACCCTGTGCCTTGACTACCACAGCGGCAGACAAAATCAGACTGAAAAACAAAGCAAAAAGTGGGACTGTAAATTTTTTTATCATCATTTACCTCAAATAAGTTCGCTTTACATCGAAGGCGTTAGATCATCAAGCAAGTCGCTCAAACGCAGTGAATTGTCTTCCAAATCATCAATCTCCTCGACTGCCATGTCAACAGATTTAGGCGGAACGAGAATTGGTTGATTGGGATTTTTGTTGGGACGTGTTGGTAAACGCTGCGCCCCTAATTTTAAAGAAGTAACCGGCTGTTTTGACGATCCCTGATCACTTTTGATTTTTTTATTTCCAATGGGCGCCGGATTTATCTCTGTTTGTTGAGGATCAACCGGCGAAATCACCACCGGTTTCGGCGTGGGTGTCGGACTGTTTACAGGCAGCAAGGGTGTTTCAGTTTTTTGCACTTTAGCAACTTGATTATTCTCAGCCTGAGAGCTCGCCGAACGATTGATGAAAGCGTACCCTAAAATTGCCAGCAAACCGACGCATATTGCAAAAGCCGCAAAAGCTGTCGCGCCCTGCCAATACCCTTCAGTTGGCTGCAGTAATTTCCGCAATCGCTCAACCCAACCAATTTTTTCGCCCCTTTGCGGAGCAGCCGGTGTTATTTCTGTGGTCGGTAAAATGATTGACGGATTTTCGAGCCAATCGAAATCGGCTTTGCGCCAATCGGCAACGGCGCCTCTCACAACGCCAAGCGAAACCAATTCTTCGCGGCAGAATGCGCAGATGCCAAGATGGATCTCAAATTGCTGCTTTTCTGCTTCCGTTGCCTCGTTATAAAGCACTGCCACAAGCGTTTCCGCAAAATCGCAGGATAACTCTGTTTGATGATTATTGTTCGTCATTGTTTCAATTCGCTCTTCAAATTACTTCAAGCGGTAGTTTTTCGAGCCGCATTTTTAACTGTTTGAGAGCCGTATAAAGACGGCTCTTGACAGTGGAGAGCGGCAACCGCAGAGCTTCCGCAATTTCCTGAAACGTCAATTCTTCAAATTCCTTCATTACTATTACTTGGCGCAAATCGGGTGGCAAAGCGTTGACAGCCGTTCTGACGACCTTCAGGCGTTCTTTCTGCTCGGTTTGCCGTGCCGGTGACAAATGCAATGGAGCAAAAAAAGAATGGCTTCCATCTTCATTCTCAAGAGCAGTTTCGCCGCGAGTTTTAGCTCTTCTTTTTTTTGTCAAACATTGATTAACTGCGATTCGGTGGAGCCATGATGAAACTTTAGCCTCGCCGCGAAAACCGCCGAGATTGCGATATGCCGCAATAAATGTATCCTGCGTTGCGTCTTGAGCTTCTTCGTCGCGTCCGAGCATTCCAAAACAAAGCGCAAAAATTTTGCGCTCCCATCTACGGACAATCTCGCCGAAGGCATCCGGCTGATTCCGTAAAGCCATTTCAACGAGTTTTTCATCGCTCGCATCATTAATCATTGATTTCTTGCGCCGCTCGCGCGTCTCTTACGCGAAATTCTACTCCAAATAGCGGTGCAAGCAACTTATTTTCCCGCACTCAATTACATAAGACGCTCGAAATTGAAAAAAAGTCGAAGTCGAAAAGGAATAAACAGCTTGCTGTAATACCAAGCTAAATATTTGACAGAGAATGTTGTGATTCTTATAATGGGCGCATCTTGAACGACTCTCACAGCTTTTTCTAACAAAAAAGCGAACCCTTAAAGAAAATTTTGAATTTTCAAAAACCATGCAAAATGACATTTGGCAAGTCGAAGTTAAGGGGAAAATTTACGAAGGCGAGTTGGCCGAACTTGAACAATGGATTCTCGACCACGCTCTGCTTCCGGAAGATAATGTAAGGAGAGCAGGGCGCAGCTGGATTCCAGCCGGACAAGTCCCGGCTCTCCAAAAAATCTTTGCAAGTCAAGCAAAATCCAACACCTCATCTGCGTTATCTGAATCACTAATAACCCTTACTCCGCCATCTTCTTTTCAGCAACCTGGAGCAGAGCTAAATACTGCGGTTGATCATTTTCAGCCAAAAATTTTACCGTCGCCCGGCAGAGATAATTCACAATCATCCATTATTCCGGAAGCCTGTCATTTTCACTCCGACGAAGCGGCGACTTTTGTTTGTCGAGAGTGCGGTAATGGTTATTGCGGTTCTTGTCCTAAAAGATACGGAACTGTTCGAATCTGTCCGGTTTGCGGCGAAATGTGCAAGCCAATCGCAGAATTTAAGGGAAAGTTGAAAAAAACTGTTCAGCGTAGCCTTGATCTGCAACAAGGATACGGTTTTAAAGATTTTGGGCAAGCGTGGGCTTATCCTTTCAAATTCTGGCAAAGCTTGTGTATAGGCGCATTGTTTGTTGCACTGCTCTCGTTTGGCGGTTTTTTTGGAAATCTGCTCGCCAATGCCATATTGTTTGGCTGCATTGCGCAAACTATTAACCATATGGCGCATGGCGATTCGGACAAAAGTTTTATGCCCGATTTTGACGATTTTAACGTCTGGGACGATGTTTTCAAACCCTTTTTTTTGAGCATCGGTGTTTCGCTCGTCGCCTTTTTGCCGTTAATTATAATGATAATTGCGCTGGTTTGGTCCGCAGCAAATTCTCTAGTCAATCAGGCTGCGATCAGCGGCAATCAACAAACGGCAGTAGTTACTCAAGGCGGTTATCCGGCACCCGATGCGCGCGCTCAAACTACAACGGGGGTTGAGAAAAACAATTCAACAGTCGTCAACTCTGTAGTTGAAGCATTTTACAAATCCGCTACTTTCTTTATCCTCCCTTTAATAATCACTGGGTTGTGGGCGCTTTTTTATTGGCCAATTGCGCTAGTGATTGCCGGATATACAAAATCGTTTTGGGCAACGATCAATCCGCTCATTGGAATTGACACCATGCACCGCATGGGGTGGGTTTATATTGCGGCATTTTTCTTTTGCCTAATCGTTGAAATTTCAAGTTTTATCTTTTCAATAATAGCCGGAATTGTGACTACTCCTTTTGAAATGCCGCTTATTGGCAATCTGCCAGCCAAATTGATAATTAGCATTTCCTCATTTTATTTTAGTCTTGTAATTGCTTTTCTCCTCGGGTCGGCGCTCTATAAAACTTCTGATCGGTTAGGTATTGAAATTAGTTAAATAAAAGTCCAAAGTCTCAAGTCCAAAGCCCGAAGCCAAAAAATGTAATTCGTCACCTCACTTTGTTTGAGTTATAATTCAATTATTCATTTAACTTTGAACTTTGAACTTTGAACTTATAACATGGCATTTTTCTGGAAACGCAAGAAGGATGAAGAAGGTTTTACGACTTCGATTTTAGGATTAAATAAATCGCTCGAACAACTGAAAGCTGAAGAGGAAGCTCTCGAACAAGAGTTTTCGGCGCGCCTTAATCGCGCGGTAGAAAAAACCCGGCATGCCCTCAACGACCGAATTGACACGGTTTTTCAAAATCGTAAGCAAATTGACGAAGAATTGCTCGGTGAACTTGAAGAGGTTTTAATCTCAACAGACATCGGCGTGACAACTACGCTGCAAATTCTGGATACCGTTCGCAGAGGGGTTTCAAGAGCGGAAATTAACGATATCGAAGCTCTTAAAGCTGCAATTAAAAACGAACTGCTCGGAATTTTACGCGGTTCTGAAAAGACCGGTGTCACTGACGAAACGAACATTTCCACTGCCATCAAGCCGTACATAATGATGGTTGTCGGAGTTAACGGAGTCGGTAAAACCACCACCATTGGCAAGCTTGCCAATCGGATCAAAGCCGAAGACAATGACGTTCTGATTTGTGCCGCAGACACTTTTCGCGCTGCTGCTTCGGATCAACTCGCAATTTGGGCTGAGCGCACCGGCGTTCCTCTAATTCAACAAAAACAGGGAACTGATCCGGCGGCAGTTCTCTTTGATGCGATTAAATCGGCTAAATCGCGTAATGCAGACGTTTTAATTGTTGACACGGCAGGAAGATTACACAACAAAACGAATTTGATGGCAGAACTTGATAAAATGAAGCGAGTGGCTGGACGCGAAGTCGAGGGCGCTCCGCACGAAACATTGCTGGTGATTGACGCTGTGACGGGACAAAACGGACTCGAACAGGCGCGGCAGTTTTTAAAAACTGCGGACGTTACCGGTCTCGTTTTGACCAAACTTGACGGAACGGCTAAAGGTGGGATTGTCGTCGCCATCTCCAAGGAGTTAAACTTGCCGATTCGCTACGTCGGAATCGGCGAAAAAGTTGACGATTTAATGGTTTTTGATGCCGAACAATTTGTCAACGGGTTGTTTACCTAAGTTCGGGCAGTAAAAG
>JBDTZD010000252.1:0-5610 GCA_040005335.1 Pyrinomonadaceae bacterium
ATCAAAAAGTCTCTTCTATTTTGTTTCATTGCTTTATTCAGCCAACAGCTATCAGGAACCAGCTATCAAGGTTTTTCTCGACTTGATAACTGGCAACTGATAACTGATAACTGTTTTACCTTTGCACTTGGTATTGCGAAGAAGTTGCAACCAGATAGAGTGCTTGTTGCGCTTTCTGCAGTGGGGTTATTCCAGTAACGTTAATTGCCGTGCGAAGTTGGTTTCTCATCGCGGTTGACATTGCGCCGTGCATCATCTTTTGATTTAAGCTTTCAATCAGAATGTCGCCCGTCGCATCCTGTCCAGCCCAAGCCATAGGTTGCGCCAGCGAAATCGAAGTGCCCAGCGGAGCAGCTCCATTCGGATCGCAAGCCGGAGGCGTGCCTGTGGTGTTGCAACCAATTTGGCTGTAAACCATCGTCCTAACAAAATTGATGCGATTAAATGATGTGGTCGTGTTCAAAATGCCAAACTCCGGCCCATTCAAAGTAGTTCCCGGAACGATATAATCCGCCGGGAAATAATTGAAAACCGATGGTGAGTTCCACACGTTTTGACTGAGCGCAGCAACTTGCGGATTGAGGTATCCATCGCTGTTTTGCGTGCGGGCGGCTGATTTGACATCAAAGGAGCGGAGCAGATTGGTTGCCAATTGGAACGGCTCGCGCAATTTACCATAATCAGGAGCTGTTTTAATTGCGCCTCGGGCTTCCCGATCAAGCAAAACCGCACGGATGACGGCTTTCATGTCGCCGCGAACTCCCACTCCGTTATTGTTAAAAACTGCGGCAACTCTTCCAACATATGCTGGCGTTGGGTCACCTGTCACCAAATTTTGAATCAAGCGCGTCGCGACAAACGGTCCGACATTCGGGTGATAAAAAATATTGTCGAGCGTCTGGCTGAGTGAAGCATTGGCGTATGCGGTACGAGCGGCATCACCGGCAGCTGTTGCGCCGACGCAATTGGAACAAGCCGCAATCGTCGTAAATGGCGCGCCCGGATAACTAAACAAAGTTTTTGCCCCAGTGTCATGGTTGCCCCCAACACTGTTAGCGTTCCCGCTCAAAATCATCGGGTCAATATAATTCGAAACTCCGGCAACAGCGTTTGGACAAGCTGGATTTGTTCCGCTGTTACAGAGCGTCCAACCGGTAAAAACTTTAGTAAACTGAATAATCGCGTTTTGATCATAGGTCGGAACACGATTGCCGCCAACCAGAACCGGCGTTCCGTCTTGGTTAAGCATATCTAGTCCAACTGTGAACAGCTGCATAATCTCCCGCGGGTAGTTTTCATTCGGATTGTTTTTGCTGCTGCGAATCATATCCAAATAATTACCCATCGCCGGATTGAGCGTCATCTCGCCCATCAGATTGCGATAATTGCCAAAAGCATGTCTATCCAAAACTTCGAAATATTCCTGTTCGTGACGCTGTTGCTGGGTAACTCCACCGCTGCCGGAAACAACCCAGATTTGACTCAACGCCCATGAAACACGGCGCCGCAATTGGTCGTTGCCGTAGAGAGCTTCCTTAAACATCCAATTCTGGTTTTGGTACTGAGTGTAGGTATCCCGTACGCAGAGATTATAAATGACTGTGTTGGTCGTGCTATTGTCAACCGAGTGACAACTGGTAGGAACGGTTGCAAGCGCGTTTGGATCGGACACACGCTGTGCCTTATTTGGGTAAGGATAGGTCGGCTGCTTGTTAAATTGATCTTCGATCCAACGCTGAATCCCTAATTGCCTGAGCCGTAAATCGAGCGCCGGGTTTGACCCAAATGCCCCTTGCTCGGCAAACCTGTCCATGTCACCAGCGGTATTGTAGGCAAAATCTATCCCCACATTACTTGGCGCCACGAGCGATGCCGGAGTCGGAACCGCGCCTTTATCATTCTTGAGATTGCCGCCCGTTGCGCCCAAGCCAAAGAGAACCCGGTTACTTGTCATCCCGCGCCAAGTCAGGCGCAGCAGCACATCGCCGTCTCCGGCGGGCTGCCCGTTATAACCGATTTCATCGTAGAGTTTGACCGTCACGCCGTAAATCCAAGGTTGTTTGGAAAGCGGACTGATACCTTCGACCGGTAAACGATAAGCTTTGCCGCTAGCGTCTTCGGCGTAAACTCGAAAAGCGTTAGCTCCTTCGCCTTCCATTAAATCCAGATTGCTGACGAAGATAACCGCCCTTGAATCAGCTCCGGGTTGGAAAACTTGTGTGGAGGCTTTTGGCAGACCACCGCGCCAATTGCCGGAGTTTGTCGCCAAAGCTCTGGTCGAATCCGCTTCGCTGATTAAAATTGGATTTGATGGGTCTGACGCATCAACTTGTGCCCGAATTGTGAGTGTTGCTGCGCCGCAGATTGCGAACGCCATGAGACAAGTATAAACGCAATGTTGCCACAAACGTTTGAGACTGCCCTGTTGCTTGGTTTTCATGCCTTCTCCTTTTAGCTTTATCGCCGGCGCGTCTCATTTTTTATTTGTCTTGCGCCAGCGTCCCTATTTTTAAATGTGTGCCGTTTTGCGGCTAAATGCTTGAGAAAGTGAGGTCTTTTCTAGGAATGCTAGTTAAGAAAAGACACCCGCTCGAAGAGTGTTGCATCTCTTATAAACAATGTTTTGCAAAATTGCAAGTCTTTTTTGTCAAAAGATAGATTTTTTTTTTAGCAAAACTTTTTTCAAAGATTTTGTTTTGGAAATCTAAGAACAAGACAATAATTTTAGCGTTTGGTTTTAAACTGATGGAAAATAAAAGGCAGTTGCCGGTAAACTAGCAACTGCTTTCAAAAGGCGGGTGGATTATAAGAAGTTATCGGGGCGAGAGGATTTGAACCTCCGACCTCACGGTCCCGAACCGTGCGCTCTACCAGGCTGAGCCACGCCCCGTCAAAAAACAAACTGTACACAAGCCATTAGGCAAAGTCAAATCAAGAGCATTTCTAGCTGTTCCCTTCGACCTTAGCGGCAGCAGCAGCTTCTCGCGCTCTTTCACGTCTTCCGCGAAAATATTCGATAGCGGGCGGGATCAGGGAAAGTAAAACAACCGTGATGACAACTTTTTCGATGTTTTCGTCAAGTTTGATGCCCAAAGCTCTTTCAACCATCCCGCCAAAAATATAGCCGGCTAAGATCATGCTGAAAATCCACAAAAAAGACCCCAGCAAACTAAACGGTAAAAACACCTTATACGGCATTTTGGCGGCTCCGGCTACGAGCGGCGCAAACGTTCGGACAATCGGCACAAAACGTGCCAGGATGATTGTTTTCGTTCCGTGTTTGGCAAAAAAGGCTTGTGCCTTTTCAACATTGCTCGGACGAAAAATCATCGAGTTCGGACGATTAAAAAGACTGGCTCCCATTTTAGAACCAATTAAGTAACCTGTACTATCTCCCAAAGCTGAAGCACAAAACAATACTAATAATAAAATTCCAATATTTAAGCGCGGATCAGCCGCCGCAATCACACCTGCCACGACAAGGAGCGAGTCGCCCGGCAGAAAAAATCCGACGGCTAACCCGGTTTCAGCAAAAATTATCGCAAACAAGCCGAGATAGGCGTATAGCCCGCCTTGTGAGAGCAAACCGTCAATAATCAATTTTGGATTGAGGAAATCCCTTACTGCTTGGAGAAAATGCCAAAATGATTCCATATTCGTCAGTCCAAAGTCTCAAGTCCAAAGCCCAAAGTAGTTTTTGTCATCTTGACTTTGGGCTTTGGAGCTTGAGACTTTGGACTTGCTATTTTTCCCATCCATGTTGTCCAACAAGAGGAACAAAAGCGCAAGAACCGTGATCTTGTTTCAAAAAACCTGTCTCAGTGCGAATGATTCGCATTAAAGTTTGCGATTCTTGTGTTTCGCCAACTGGAATAACGAGTTTGCCGCCGATTTTTAATTGTTGCAAAAGCGGTTCGGGTATTTCAGCAGGTCCGCCTGCCGCAACCAGAATCGCGTCAAACGGCGCGCCAGCTTCCCAACCGCGGGTTCCATCGGCGCAGCGCAAATAAATGTTGCGGAAATCGAGTTGGCGAAAACGTCGTTCGGCTTCATCAGCCAACTCTTTAATTCTTTCGACCGCATAAACATCTTTTGCCAAACAAGCTAAAATAGCGGTTTGATAACCCGACCCCGCCCCAATTTCCAAAACTCTCGAACTGCGGTCAATCTCAAGCAGTTCAGTCATCCGGGCAACGATAAAAGGTTGTGAAATAGTTTGCCCAGCAGCAATCGGTAACGCATGATCGCCATAGGCGTTTCCGCGTAAGGCTTCCGGCACGAACAGATGACGCGGGACAATCGCGATTGCCGCCAGCACTTTATTATCGCGGATTTGATAATGGCTGCGAAGGCGGTCAACCATGCGTTCACGCGGAAGGCGAAAATCGTCCATTATCTAGTTTTCAATGTTCGAGCAAAATATCAATTCCAAACGTATGATCAGGAATTAAGGCTATTCCAACTATACATTGTTTCGAGAGCAAGATGGTTGGTCATGTCGCTTCGCATTGGTGTCACTGAAACAAAACTTTGATCAACGGCCTCAAAGTCTGTATTTTCGCCGGGATGATAGCCCAGACGTTCTTCGCTAATCCAATAATAAGGTTTGCCGCGCGGATCAACTTGCGGCACGATCACCGGACGGGCGTGTTTGAGACCTTGCCTTGTAATGCGAACTCCCTTAATTTCGCCTTGCGGAACATTAATGTTAAGCAGGGTGCCGTCAGGCAGGCCTTCGCTCAAGGCTTTGCGAGTCATTTCTAAAGCGATTTTAGCGGCGGGAATAAAGTCAAATTTTTCAGTCGCTACGAGGCTAAAAGCCAAGCCCGGAACGCCTAATATTGTGGCTTCGAGCGCACCAGCGACCGTCCCGGAATACGAAGCGTCGTCACCGAGATTAGGACCATAGTTGATTCCTGAGGCACAAATATCGGGGCGCAATTCAGGCGGCAGAATTTGATTCAGTGCCATTGTGACGCAATCAGTCGGGGTTCCGTCAACCGACCAGTGACGCTCATCAATTCGGCGCACACGCAGCGGACGCGAGAGTGTCAAACTGTGCGACGCGCCGCTCATTTCAGTGGCCGGCGCGACAACGTAAACTTCGCCGATTTCGCGCAAAGCTAATTCAAGTTTATGTAGTCCGTCGGAGTGAATTCCGTCGTCGTTAGTCAACAAAATCCGAACCATTACGATTTTGGATTTTGGATTTTGGATTTTGGATTAGTATTGCAGCGCGTCGTTGGCAGGCTTGGTAAATCTAAAATCTAAAAATCCAAAATTGTTTTAATAATTCGGGCGATTTTGTTGTTGATTTTGGTTTTGGTATCCGCCGCCGCCGCCCTGCTGATTTTGATTGTTATTGTTCATGACGCGCGGACGAGCTTTGCGGCGGTTGCGCTTGCGAGCCATGGCGGATTTGAGTTTCGCTTTTTGAGTTGGCGGGATGAAGTGCGCGTGTCTTTTTACGTCTTTAATAATTTCTTCTGAAATGACTTTACGCTTAAAGCGGCGCAACGCGCTTTCTATTGATTCACCGTGATTAACATTGACTATTGCCATTCTAAAGTCTGACTCCTTAAATTTTGTCTAACTGTTTATAAATTGAAA
>JBDTZD010000261.1:0-5607 GCA_040005335.1 Pyrinomonadaceae bacterium
CCGAATTTGCCCATCCCGATCGCCGAATAACCAAGCAATGCAGAAATTGTCAGAACAGCAAACAAAGTGTAGGAAAGTCTGGCGAGGTCACCGGCTTTGTTATTGCCGAAACGGGTTTTCATCCATTCGGCGCCGGTCATGGCGTCCGAACGCCGAATCCATTTGCCCATGTAGGCTAGATAAAACGCCGTAATTGGAAACCCCCAGAGCCAATGCACCCACATTCCTTTGAGACCGAGCGCGATAAACGTCGAAACAATCCACATCGTTCCGGTAATGTCGAAGTAAGAGCTTGATCCTGACATCGCCAAAGCCCACCAAGGCAATTGTCGCCCGCCGAGAAAGTAGGACGACATTCCCTTGGCTGCCTTTCGCTTCATCGCAAAACCAATGCTCATAATGGCAGCCAGATAAACGACGACGATAATTTGATCTAAAACCGAGAGTTGCATAACTTAATTTAGTCCTCGAACCTGACAAATGTTGTTCTACAAAATATTTGCTTGAATATTGGCCTTGCAGCCAAACAAAGCTGAATTCAGTTTTGTTCACTTTCGTCGGAGCTTTGTTTTGAGCGGTGAAAAAGTTTCGCTTCTCTTTTGCTGAATAAACTTTTAAACGCCCTGAAAGCTTGGGTGCTCGAAAAGCTTTTCCGCTTGTATTAAAATGTTCTCGATCCGACTGTTCCAGTAAAACCAATCATGTCCGCCCGGCAATTGACGATATTCATGCGATATTCTCTTATGCGCAAAAAGTTCGGCGACGCTTAGATTAACGGGCAAAAAACTATCTTCAGAGCCGCAGTCAAAGTAAAGAAACGGTAGTTCTGAAATTTGCTCAACGGGGAAATCGGTAATCAGTTTGCACAAATCGTTTTTTTTTCGCGTCTCACTATTCGGTTCGCCAAAAGCCTCCAAAATCGAAGGATACACAACTTCATAGTCATTTTCTGAGTAGCCGTCCGTAATTCGAGAGGCGTGGAAAGCTCCGCTCATCGCAGCCGCAAAAACAAATTTCTGCGGATATTTAAAAGCAAATTTAAACGCCCCGTAACCACCCATTGAAATACCCGCGATTGACCGCTTGATTTTGTTTTCCGCTCCAACAAAACGATTTTCAACTTCAGGAATTAATTCCTCGACAAAATAGCTTTCAAAAAAATCACAGCCATTTTCGCTATCCACATACCAACTGTTTTCGCCAGTTATACAAACAACCAGGAAATTAAACTTTTCCAGATAAAAACATAGATCAGTATTATTTAACCAGTTTTCATAACTTCCGAAGAGACCATGTAGCAAATATAAAACGTTGCTTTTTTCAATTAACGAAGCGCTTTTTGGCGCAAGAACGGCGTATGGCAGTTTTCGTCGGTTCATCCGACTTGATAATCCCAGGTGATGAATCTCAATTTCGTTTTTCACCAAAATCCGTGTTGCGACGTAAAACTTTGTTTTGGGTGTTGATAAAGTTGACGAACTGAAGTTAGCATTGAAATATTTTATTTGTCAATACGTTTTTGGGAGAAGATTTTATACGACTATTAAAAGAAGTTTTGCAAGGCAATCGGAATAGCTCCGAAAAGACTTGGGCGACTAACGCTTGCGGGGCGAATATTAATTTTGGCAACTGCTGGAATTAAATAACGACTTTTAACTTTATCCTTGATTATCGGAGAAATTAAATCCCAGGCGGCGGTGATATTACCGCCGATAACAATAGTTTCCGGGCTCAGACCGTGCGCCAGGCTAGCGATGCCATCGCCCAGGTATTCGGCGGTTGACTGGAGAGCCGAGAGGGCTTTTTCTTCTCCGCTGTGTGCAAGCGCAATCAAATCAGTCACGGAGCTGGTGACTGCGCTGGATTTATTACTCATTAAACGATGATAGCGAGCAAGCAGCGCGCTTTCCGAGGCGAGCGTTTCCCAGCATCCTTTTCGTCCGCACGAGCAGACTTCGCCGTTTGGTTCGATGCTCATATGTCCGAACCCTCCCAGACCAATCTGCGACCCGATGTGCAATTTGCCATCAATAATTAATCCGGTGCCTAGACCATCAACAACGAGAATGTAAAGTAGCGTCCTGACTTTTATTTCGTCAAGCGGACCGTACCAAAGCTCTGAATAAGCGGCGGCATTGGCATCGTTTTCAACAAATACCGGGAGCTTCAGTTTTTCTTCCAAGATCGCTTTAACGGGCGCATTGGTCCATTCCAGATTGGGCGACACGGCAACTTCGCCTGAGTCTCGGTTGATAAGTCCGGGAACGCTCACGCCAACGGCGGCAAATCTCATTCGCGCATAATTATTTTGCACTGTGTTTTCAATCTCTGTCGCTAAATGGATTAAAAAATTTTCGGACTTGCCCTTAGTTAATAAATTTTTCTGCATCAAGATGCGGCCATTAAAATCGCTGACGGCGTAAACAGTATCTTTGACACCTATATCCACTGCTAAAACATAAGCGTTCTCGCCGTTTATATAGAGATAGGTGGGCTTTCTGCCGCCGCTTGACGGACCTTCTGCGCCTTCATAAATTGCTCCGTTGCGGAGCAAGCGGCTAACAATTGAAGAAACCGTTCCTGCGCGAAGTCCCATCAACTTTGCGATATCAGCACGAGAAATTGGCTGTCTTTCGCGAATAAGATGCAGAAAAACCGTTTGATTAATATCACGAATATCGTTTATATCAACCATTTTCAATTTCCGAGAATTGTCTTTTTTCATTTCTTAAGCTGAATAGGTGAGTGAAAGGGTGAATGAAAGAGAAAAGGCGAGTACTTATATTCGCCTTACTCCGATGTTTGTTAATGCACCCTGCAGGATTCGAACCTGCGACCCTTTGATTCGAAGTCAAATACTCTATCCAGCTGAGCTAAGGGTGCATATTAGGTGGGGTTAAAAGCCAATTTCAAAACTATCTCGAGACGGCGCAGCATGTCAAGAAGCCTCTCCGTCGCGGCGGCGCAAACGGTAAAAACTTTCATCTTTTACTCGCTCGTATTCTTGCCGCGAGATTTCAAAATAAAAAACTTCCTTTTGGTAAAAAATTTGAGCGCCGCCATGTTCGAAACCAAGTTTTTCCAAAACCTTTTGCGAGGCAATATTTTGAGGGAAAGTAAGAGCAGTAATGCGCGGCAAATTGACTTCTTCAAAACCGTAACGCACCGCAGCTCGAGCGGCTTCGGTCGCCAGCCCTTGTCTCCACACACGACGGGTTAAGCCGTAATAAAGTTCCACATCCTGTGTATTTCCGAGCGGCTGTAAACCACAATAACCGATCAGTTTACCCTCATCCTTAGATACTATTCCCCATTGTGAAAACCCGCGCGATTGCCAAAGATTGGTGACATGCGCCACATATTTATGTCGTTCATTTTGATCGCGCTCCCTAAAATCCGGTGGAAAGTATTTAGTTAAATCCGGGTCTCTCCAAATCTCCAGCAAAGCGTCTATATCCTCCGGTAGATATGTCCGTAAAACTAATCTCGATGTTTCGAGTTCCGGCAGGTTAACGTTTTTTGTCATAGCTGAAGCGAGGTTTTTTCAAAAAAATTTTAAATTAACCGCAAACATAACGCAGGTTAATTTTATTTTCTACTTGAGACGTCCGTTTAGCACCAAATATTTCACCAACAAATGTTTTTGAAAAAGGTACTCCCTTGTTTTGCGAGAGCTGAAATCACCAATTTTACTTGCCTTGAAATTCATGACGAATATAACCAACCACTGATTTTATCTCATCATCCGTTAATTTGCCTTTGAACGCCGGCATTTTGCCGCTCGCTCCCTTTTCGACTCTTTCGATATAATCGGCATCATCATCGTCCTGATTACGCGGGTCTCTAAAATTTGGAACTTTGAGAGCGACGGTGTCAATTTGTATTTTGCCGCCTTCGCCTGTTTCCTGATGACATTTGATACATTTTTTATCGTAAATATTTTTGGCGGCAGCAAACTTATCAATCACTGGCGATGTTTGCACAGCCGGATCAGTATTAGCAGCACTGGCTGCTGAATTTGTTGAGTTGCCATTTGGCGCGTCCGTTTTCGTGCAGGACGCGATAAATAGAAAAGTTGCTCCGAAAATGAGCACAAGTTTGAGAAGTTTCATCAGTGTCTCCTAATTTTAAACGAAGGATGAATTTTAACGCAAAATAAGCCAAGCGGCAAAAGGCATTGGCAAGTGCGGGAGGAATATGCTAAAGCCAAGATATGAGTGAAAAATTCAAAATAAAATTTTTGCTGCTGGGGGGCGAATGGCGTGAAACTGAACGGACGTTTGACGTGCGCTCACCCTTTTCCGGTGATTTGCTTGGCAAAGCAAGCACGGCAAATCAAAGCCAAATCGAAGAAGCAATCGTTGCCGCTCACATTGCAGCAAACGAAATGCGTGATCTAACGCGTTTTGAAGCGGCAGCAGGTTTGCAAAAAATCGCCGACGGCATCAAAAATCGGCGCGAAGAATTTGCCCAAACCATCGCGCTTGAAGCCGCCAAACCGATAATGGCAGCGCGAGGCGAAGTTGACCGCGCCGTTTCAACTTTTGAAATTGCGGCTTCGGAAGCGCGTTCCTTTGTCGGTGATGTTGTGCCGGTTGATGCGCAAGCCTTTGGCAAAGGGCGCTTTGCGTGGACTGAGCGAATTCCGCGCGGAATCATTTTCGGCATTACACCGTTTAATTTTCCGATCAATCTCGTCGCGCATAAAGTCGCGCCAGCTCTTGCCGCGCGCAACGCGATTATCGTTAAACCAAGTCCGCGAACGCCGCTAACGGCTATTTTGCTGGGCGCGGTTTTCCTTGAATCAGGTCTGCCGAAATCGGCTTTGCAAATTATTAACATGGATGTCGAGCTGATTAACGCCGTGCTGCGAGACGAGAGAATCAACATGGTGTCGTTTACGGGTAGCGCAGAAATAGGCTGGAAAATACGCGCGAAAGCCGCCCGCAAAGCCGTCGCGCTCGAACTCGGCGGTAACGCGCCCGTGATTATTGACGAAACGCTGTTGCAGGACGAAGCAGCTTTTGAACGTTCACTCGCGCGTTCCGTGATGGGCGCGTTTTCCTATGCCGGGCAGATTTGTATTTCAGCGCAGCGATTCTATCTTCACGAAACAATTTTCGACGCTTGGACAAATGAATTTGTAAAACGAGCTGAAAACTTGAAAATCGGCGATCCTTTGGACGAACAAACTGAACTGGCTGTCATGATTGACGAAGCGGCAGCGAAACGCGCCGAATCTTGGGTTGACGAAGCAATTGACAACGGCGCAAAGCTGTTGTGCGGCAACAAACGCACCGGTGCTTTATTAAATGCAACTGTTCTAACTAACACTGAGCCGGAAATGCGCGTTGTCGCGGAAGAAGTTTTTGCGCCCGTCGCAGTGGTTGAAAAATTTACCGATTTCGATCAAGCGATTGAAATGGCGAATCAGACAAAATACGGACTCCAAGCCGGAGTTTTCACACGCGATTTAGCGCGTGCGCGAACCGCCGGGAATAAATTAGAGTTTGGCGGCGTTTTAATCAATGATGTGCCGACTTTTCGCGTTGACAATATGCCTTACGGCGGCGTCAAAGCCTCTGGTTTTGGTCGCGAAGGCGTCCG
>JBDTZD010000314.1:0-18871 GCA_040005335.1 Pyrinomonadaceae bacterium
TGCGCGTCGCGCAGAAACTGCCGGTAGATTGTTTGTTCGCGTTCGTAAGTTTCTCTTTCTTCGGGCGAGAGGCTAACCGTAATCTGTTCAATTACATAATCTGCTAGAAATTCTCCGGCAAACTCTTGGGCTTCGCGGCGATAAATGATTTTACCAACCAAATTTTCGAGCAAATCCTCGCCGCCGTCGGCGCGTTCCGGAGTTGCCGTTAGCCCAAGACGAAATGGCGCGAGCGCAAATTCAGCGGCATATTTGTAGCCTTCGCCGGGCAAGTGATGCACTTCGTCGAAAATTACGAGTCCGAATTGATTACCGATGCGCTCCATATGCCGAAAGGCGGAAGCATAAGTTGTCACAGTAATTGCGCCAATTTCATAAAAACCGCCGCCGATAAGCCCAATTTCAGCGTTAAAGGTAGAAATGAGTAAATCATACCATTGATTCATCAGATCAATAGTCGGCACAATCACCAGCGTTTGCCGCCCGCACAACTCGATTGCCATTGTCGCAACATGAGTTTTTCCGGCGCCTGTAGGCAAAATCACCGTTCCCACGCGCTCATTCAGCCGCCAAGTCTCAATTGCTTCTGTTTGGTACGGGCGCGGTTCGAGCTGAAATTTTTGTCGAAAATCAAATTGGAGATATTTCCGTGCCGCATCATCAAATTCTAATTTGCGGCGAATAAAATCTTTGACTACTTCGCGGTACAAATAGGCGGGAGCGCGAAACTGCGCGACGCGGGCGTCCCAATGAAACTGAATTGGCGCCGCAAAAGATTCATCCGCACCTTCGAGAATGATTGTTCCAGCTTCGTAAGTTAATTTCATAAAACAAATTTCAGGATGGACAGCAATATTCAGAATGAAACGTTAATCAGTTTTTAGTAATTGGTAATTAATTTTTAGCTGGATATATCTTAAACCTATTATTTATTATCAATTATGGGCTTTGATCCTAAATATCGCTGTCCATCTCTGTTTGAATTGTTTTATTCTTCTGCTTTTTGTTCGTTCAATATAATATCGGGAAATTCCTGCGCTAACTCTTCGCGTGATTTTGAGTCAATTTCTGTGCGTAAAAGCTTTGTTCCGACAATGGCTTTAAACTGTCCGTTTTCGTCGTAAAGCCTTCGGTATTGCGCTGAATTACGAATCACGCCTTGAACATAAGCCTTGGTTTCTTTAAACGGAATTGCTTCGACAAATTCATCCATTTCAATTGGGAGGGAGTTTCGCCATTGCACAACGCGTCCAGGTCCGGCATTGTACGCCACCGCCAAATATTCGATTCGTCCGTATTTATCAAGCTGTTCGCGCATATAAGCCGTCCCAAGCTCAATGTTGAGGACAGGATTATACAAATCTTCGATTGAATTAACGTCTTGGGAGCCGTATTTTCGGGCCGTTGTTCTGGCGGTCGGCAAAATCAGCTGCATCAACCCGAAGGCATTTGCTCCGGATTTAGCTCGCGGGTAAAAAACCGATTCCTGCCGAATCAATCCGGCAACTTGGTATTTATCCAAGTTTCTGCGCCCTGCCCACAACTTGATGCTATCCCAATAATTCAAAGGATAGAAAATGTCCCATTCCTCGCGCGACATTTCTTCCGGTTTCATCTGCGAAAAATCCGGATAACTTTTTCCCAAAGCGAGAAAAGCACCAACAAAATCGTCTTTTTTGCGGAGTAGCCGCGCCTTTCCTAAATTTACTTTCGGACTGTCAGGAGCGGTTTTAGCAGCTTCATTAAGTTCATCGAGCGACCAATCAAAAAGCGAAATCGTTCCCAGTTCGTCAGCTTTTATAATACGTTCGGCTTCGCGGTTGCCCGCAGTTTCGGGCGCAACTGTCACCGTTTTAAGATTAGCGGCGGCTTTGCCAACGAGCGAATCAGGCGAAAAGTTATTTGCCCTCGGACAGCGATTATTTGACTTGAGAGAACTTAGTCTCTGATTTGACAGGTAACCATACCAATTTGCCTCGTAGCGATAGAGCACTGCTTCGTAAAGCGCGCAGGCTTCGGGCAATTTCCCCGCTTGTTCACTGTCACGCGCAGCCCAATATCCGGCTTTCCCGCGATAAGTCGTATCTTTATTAGCATACCGCGCTAGATGTTCGGTCAACTGCTGTGACGACGCTAGAAAGTTTTTCGACGCATGGTTAAGCCAGGCGAGCTCAAATTGTGCTTTGCCGACTTCTATCGCGTTTGGATAAGTTGTCAGAGCAGTGTTTAAGTAAAACAATTCTTCCGCTTTATTTTTTTGATCACGCGCAATCATCCCAATGCTGACATAGGTTTGCGACGTCAGAGAATTATTAGGGAAACTGCGTCGTAAATCTTCGATTGTCTGGCGGGCTTGCGCCCAAAGCCGAGCATTAGCATACGTTTCGGCAGTTTCAGCCAACGCCGTAGCTTTGATTTCTCCGGCAGAAATTGGGATCGCATTAAAAGCAACAACAGCATCGTTGGTGCGTTTCACATTTGCGAGAGCGATTCCGCGTTGTAAATTTAACTGCGGCGTGAGCGCTATCGGTGAAATTGTCGCGATGGATTGATAAAGATTTGCGGCTTCGCCGTATTTTCGAGCTTGATAAAAACCGTTTGCCCTGGCTAGATTTTCATCCGTCGTTCCGGTATTAAAATCGAAAGCCAACCGCTTGAGCGAATTTTCAGCTTCTGTTTCTGCTGGCGAGACGGGAGCGTAAAAGTAAATTTTGCGATATGCCGCCGTTGCCTCCGCCATTCGTCCGACGTTTTCGTTTGCCTGCGCGATAATCAGCCAAGCCGCAGCATCATTTTTACCAAGCAAATCGGCTAAAACGCTCAAAGCTCTTTCGGTTTCGCCGTTTTGCGAACGAATTTGCGCGAGATTCAATCTAGCGTCACGGACGCGCAAAGAAGTTGGGAAATTAGCCACCAGTTTTTCAAAAACTGCCGCCGCGTCCGATTTTTTTCCGGCTTTCTGCAAAGCCTGTCCGCGTAGCCAAAGCCCGTAATCACCAAGCGCCGATTTGCTGGCAATCATATTTGTATCGAGCAGTCCGGCAGCATTTAAAAAGTCGCCAGTTTGCAGCAAAATGTAGCCACGGAGCAACCTTGCCAAAGCCGCAGTTTTCGTGTTCGGAAACCGCGCTTCGATTCCAGCTACCAGAGCTTCAGAAGGCAGTTGTCCGCTTTTAGTCATTTGCCGTAAATTTTCGAGAGCTTGCTCTTCGGTTTGCTGCTCTATCGGAAAAATCCCGGAACAACTTGCGGTTGTTACTGAAAAACCTGAAATGGTTAAAAATGCGAACAGAAATAGAAAGAAAAAATTACGTTTCAACAAATGCGGAAACTCCTTTCGAGACGGGAATAAAAACGATGCCGCTAGAATAAAAGTAAGATGCTCTTTAAGGCAAATTTACGCTAAATAAAAGTGGCACGGTTGAGATATTATCTCAACCGTGCCGCCGACAAACCAAATTTGTTAGGTTTTTAAATCGTCGCGCCCGGATAACTGTCTCCGAGTTTTTCTTCGTTGCCCTCTGCCAAAGTGTTGACTAGTTCGTAGTGAAAATAATCAAAACGCGATGCAACGGGCGGGGCAACACGCTTGTCGTACATTTCGCGTGAGCGCTCAATGGCTTCGCGCAGACGGTTGTATAAATCTCCGGCTTGACGACCTTCTTTAACTTTTTGTTCATTGTAAAGCTTGATTTCCGAAACTAACAGACGGGCAAAGCGACGCGCATCGTTGTGCAGACGGCGCTCATCTTCCGGAACATCAATTGGTAATTCCGTGTTTCGCTCACTAAAGCGACGCGGAACCTGCTGTTGCTGCGCCTCAGTTTGGGATTCAACTTGTTGCGGTGCGACATTTAAAGGAGCCGTATAGCTTGGCATTGTGGTCTCGAACGAAAACTCAGTCTCATTCGCACTCTGCGTTGGCGGGGTTGATAAACCGCCGGAAAAACCTTCATTAGATTTGCCAAAATTTTGGTCAGGATAGCTTTCCCCTGCTGAATCGGCTGCTGTAACCGCAGGCTCGTTTTGCCGATTCACGCTCGGTGAAGTGTCATAAGCAAAATCGTTTGACGGAACGTCAAATGTTTCGTGAGTGGTTTCTACTGCGTGGCTCTCGCTTGAGTCACCATTTTTATCATCGTAGCTGTTTGTTTTCGCGCTTTCGGAAGGTTGTATAGATGGCGCAAAAGCCGCAGCCGGTTGCGGCGATGCAAACGAAAATTCTTTGCTCTGAGGTTCAAAAGCCGGCGCTGGTTTGCTCATTGGTTGAGGAGCGGCATGTGGTTTCGCCGTCGAAGATCGAGAGGCGAGCAATTCAACTGTCAAACCTGCTACGCGAACGAGAGATTCGAGTGCTTCAACTTGCACAATCGAACCTTTTTCGCCTGCGTCAGCATACAAAACAGCGACCCCGCGACCGCGCACCACCAGCGGAATAGCTATCATTTGCTGTGGTTCGCCAAATGCGAGTTTTTGCAAATAATGCGCATCTTCGGCATACTCGCCTCGTCCGGCATGCTGCACCGAGTTTTGCCTGATTGATTCTCCAAGCACGGTATTACTGTTTACTGAAAGAAAAACTTCACGAACGGATTCGTCTCCGCCTGTTATTTCGCTGCCAAAAACGCGCCATCCCACCAGGTGCTCGCTTTTAACAATGAAAAATGCTCCGCGCGGCGCAAAACCGGAAGCGTGTTTGACCAAAGATTTAAGAATATCTGCTTGCGAATTTTGAAAGCTGATTTCGTTGATTGCATCGCGCGTAGCACGATAGTCAAGAGATTCATGACCGGATTCAGGTGATGCAGTGGCAATTGCTTCTCCAGCTTCCTTTGAGCCGTCTTCATAAGCCATTTGCAAATGTTCCGAAATAACGTGGGCAAAATTGTCGTCAACGCTTGCCGCACTGCCTTTCGAAAGCAAATCTTGAAATGATTTTTCGAGTTCACCACGATGACGCTCGATTTCCGCGCTGACGCGCTCTTGCATCCCGGCAATTTCCTGTTGCAAATCGGCAACAGTGTTTTTCAAATAGGTTTGAATCTCCGTCCGGAGACTGCTTGCAAGTTCTTCGTTACTCACGTTTTAATTTTTCCTCCGTTGTCTTAACACAGCTTTCGCGAAAAAGGTGTTTTTAATTGGATGGCTGCTCAAAAGTTGGCTCATCAAGGCTGGAATATGCGTTTAAAACAAACGCTCCTAAAATTATGGACACGCACATGGCAGGATGTCAACATAAAAGTGCAAAACACGAAAGTTCGGAGCGCAAAGTTTTAAAGAATGTCTCCAGTTTTGCGCTCTGTACTTTCGTGTTTTGCATCAAACTGCTACAACCTCAATTTCAGGGTCAATTTCATCCTTAATCATGTTTTCGATTGCCATTAGTGTTCCCGTCAGCGACGAGGGACACGAACCGCATGCCCCTTGATAACGGATTTTCAAGGTTTTGTCTTCGAGGCTCAAGATATCGAGCCAGCCGCCATCACCCGCTAAGTAAGGACGAATTCGTTCGTCCAAAATGGCATTGATGGCAGCGAGTTGCGGGTCATCGCTAACGGCAGCCGCGATTGCTCCGCCGACTGCTGTTGCGGCAGTCGCAGCTTGCGCTTTGACCGATTCGGCTTCGCGAATTGGGACGGCTAAAACGGGAAGGAGTTCGTCCCATTCGGTGAGATCATCTTTCTCCACCGTAATCATTTTGTCCATGTAAAAAACCGATTCAACGTTTCCAATTGAAAACAGCGATTTTGCCAGCTTGTCATCAACAGCTTCTACTGATGATTTGAACGAGTGCGATGTGCCGTAAGAAACCGGCTCGCGCAAAATAAATTTAACTGCGTTTGGGTTGGGTGTCTCTTGAATATCTGCAATCTTCGGCATTGTTAATAATAATTCCCTTTAATAGATAACAATTGAAATTATACCTTTTTTTCAACATTTGAACAAAAGCGCGAATTAACACGGTTAATTTGTATTGGCAAGATGTAATCAGGCTTTGCTAACATCAGAGTGAACGCGAACTTAAATAAAAACATGAACATTGGAATCACGGTTTATCCAACTTACGGCGGGAGCGGTATTGTCGGTTCTGAACTTGGACGCGAACTTGCTTTGCGCGGTCACACGGTTCATTTTATCGCTTCGGCGTTGCCGACCCGCTTGACCGAACTCAGCGAACGCGTCCGTTTCCACGAAGTCGAAATGATGTCGTATCCGCTTTTTGAGCATCAACCATACACGCTCGCGCTGGCAACCAAGATGGCGACCGTAGCGCGCTCAGAAAACCTCGATTTGCTGCATGTGCATTACGCAATTCCGCATTCGATCAGCGCTATTCTCGCTCGCGAATCAATCAAGCCGCGCCGTAATCTTCCTGTTATTACGACTTTGCACGGGACGGATATCACCTTGGTCGGCGCTGACCGGTCGTATTTATCAATTACACGCTACGGCATCGCCCAGTCAGACGGCGTGACGGCCGTCTCAAATTATCTTAAACAAGCCACTATTCAAGTTTTTGATTATGACGAAATCGAAGTTATCCCGAACTTTATTTGCGCCGACCAATACGGGCGCCGTGAAAATCCACATTTGCGTTCTGAACTGGCTCCAAACGATGAAAAATTGCTGGTTCACGTGTCTAATTTCCGCCCCGTTAAACGTCCGCTCGATTGTATTGAAATTCTCGCCAAAGTTTTGCAAAAGGATGTCAAAGTCAGGTTAGTAATGGTTGGCGACGGACCTGAATTATCCGCGGCAAGTCATCGCGCGAAACAATTAGATGTCGAGGACAAAGTTTCGTTTGTTGGAAAACAAGCCCTTATCGTTGATTACTTAGCGGTTGCAGATGTGTTTCTGCTGCCTTCAGAGCAGGAATCTTTTGGTCTCGCGGCGCTCGAAGCGATGGCTTGCGAAGTCCCGGTCGTCGCCTCGCGTGTTGGCGGCGTTCCGGAGGTCGTAACTGACGGCGTTGACGGCTATTTAAGTGAAATCGGCAACGTCGAGAAAATGAGCGCTGATGCGGCTTTTTTGCTGCAAAACGAAGAGCTGCGCCGCGAAATGGGTGCTAAGGGGCGCGAATCCGCCATCTCGCGTTACAGCACTGATTTAGTTATTCCAAAATACATCGAGTTTTATGAAAAAGTCCTTAACGGAAGCGTTCACAAACAAATCAATAACGACGCCTCTTAACGAAAAGTTACCCGAGAAAATAGAAGAAAAACCGCTTCGCTACATTATTCAAAATCTCGAAAGCACTTTTGGGACGCCTACGTTGCAGCCAAAATCCGATCCGCTCGAAATGCTAATTCGAGTTGTTCTCTCGCAAGCGACCACCGATGTCTTGAGCGAAAGAACTTTCAATACATTGAAAGAAAATTTTGCGACTTGGGAAGACGTTTTGCGGGCGGAAACCGCCTCCATTGCCGATTCAATCAAACTCGGCGGTTTATCAAATCAAAAAGCCAAAGTAATTAAAGAACTTCTGACTAATGTCAAAGCTGAAAATGGTTCGTTCGATTTGAGTTTTCTCCGAGATTTGCCCGTCCGGGAAGGAGTCGCTTACCTTAAAAAGTTTCGCGGAGTGGGACCCAAAACGATTGCCTGCACTTTGCTTTTTGCGTGTCACAAAAATATTTTTCCGCTCGATACTCATATTTTTCGCGTTTTACGCCGCGTCGGGTTAATTCAAACGAAATGCTCGGACGAACGCGCACACGAAATTCTCGACCAAATCGTACCGGAGAGGAAATTTTATTCGTTTCACGTCAATCTGATTCGCTTGGGACGTAAAATTTGTCGTCCGCAAGAACCATTTTGCGAACGTTGTCCAATTGTAGAATACTGCGATTTTGGGAGCGCGAGAGTTTAAATGTTGCCAAACAAGTTTCGGTCAAAGCGGGCTGACGTGTTAAATTGTAATTAAATTAGCATTTGAGATTGACGAGAATGAAATATCAAGATTTTTTGAATTCACTTTTTGCGGATTTTGGCTTTGAACTTGAGGCGACTGAACGAGCTGTTGACGAAGGGATTTTACTCGACATTACTGGCAAAGATGCCGGGTTGCTGCACAACGAAAACGGTGAGATGCTCGACGCGCTCGAACATCTCTTGTTTCAAGCTTTCGGGCGCGATCTCCCCAAAACCGAGCGCTTTGTTGTTGATGCCGACGGTTTCCGGCAAACGCGCAAAACCGAATTGCTAGCGATGGCACGTTTTGCCGCCGACAGTGTGCGCAAAAACGGCAGAGCATTTACTTTCGGCGTTTTAACTTCGAGCGAACGCCGCATTATTCACACCGCGCTCCAGCTAGAAGAAGATTTACACACCGAATCTGTCGGCGATGGCAGGATGCGCCGCTTACAGGTCAGCCTCAAATAAGTGCAAAGTTCAAAGTGTAAAGTGCAAAGTCTAAATGCACGCTTTTGAACTTTGAACTTTGCGTTTTGCACTTTGAACTTTGCACTCTACTATCGTTGCACTTTCAACTCCTCTGGGCAGAAGCGGAATTGGCGTGATTCGCTTGAGCGGGGAATCGGCGCTGGAAATCACCCGCCGACTCGTTCGTGACGAGAATTTCAAACCCGAACCGCGCCGCGCTTATCTTAAAAAGGTTTACGATTCGGAGATTGTAACAGAAGCGATTGACTCCGCGCTCGTTACATTTTTCAAATCGCCTGCGTCGTTTACGGGCGAAGATGTCATCGAAATTAGCGGACACGGTTCGCCCATTCTGCTGAGGCAAATTATTGATACAGCTCTCAAATACGATGCGCGACTCGCCCGGGCGGGCGAATTTACGTTGCGTGCTCTGGCAAACGGACAGCTCAATCTCGCCCAAGCCGAAGCGATTCGGGATCTGATTGACGCGCAGACAATTGCCTCGGCTCGCCTGGCGCAGCGTCAGCTCGGCGGTGAACTTTCAAATCAACTCCAACCGCTCAAAGATAAATTATTAAATGTCATTGTCATTTTAGAATCAGCACTCGAATTTGTTGAAGATGATTTACCGGATATAGCCACCGAGCGAATTAAAACGAGTTTGCTTGAAATTAACATCGAACTCGGAAAATTAGCTGATACATTTCGCGCCGGACGCTTGCTGCGTGAAGGCTTGCGCGTTGCGCTCGTTGGTCGTCCAAATGTCGGGAAATCAAGTCTTTTCAATGCTTTGCTTGGACACGATCGCGCAATTGTGACTGAGATTGCTGGGACGACGCGCGACCAGTTGCATGAAAGCTTGAATATCAAAGGCATTCCGGTAGCGTTGATTGACACGGCGGGCGTTCGTGAAACTGTTGATACTGTTGAGAAAATCGGAGTCGCACGGACAAAACAAGCAATCTCAGATGCCGATTTTGTCGTGGTAATTTTGGACGCTTCAAGCAAATTAACCGGCGAAGACTGTGAAGTTTTAGCCGCCACATCGGAGGCGCCGCGCGTGATTGCTCTTAACAAAACCGATTTGAATGCGAACTTTGATTCGACGCTTTTGCAAAAGAACGCCAAAATCGTGTCAATTTCGGCTAAAACAGGTTTTAATTTAGAAGAATTGCAAAATCAGATCGTCGCACCGTTTGCGCCGACTGATGTTGAAACTTCCGGTTTTTTAATTTCCGACGCCCGCCATCACGATCTGCTGCGTCGAGCGCAGCTGGAAATCGAAAATTCTCTACCGCTTCTTGAAGCCAAAATGAGCGAAGAAATCGTCTTGGTCGGGCTGCACAATGCCCTCCGTTTTTTGGGCGAAGTTACCGGAGAAACCACATCAGAAGACATCTTAACAAGAATATTTGAAACCTTTTGTATCGGCAAATAGTCGTCAAATTTTGCCGTATTGTTCGAGCTTGCGATAAAGCGTTTTGCGCCCAATTCCGAGCAGACGGGCAGCGCGAGATTTATCACCGCCCGTTAAACGAAGCGTGGCTTCGATGCTGGCACGTTCAATTTCATCAATGCGCGTGGGCAATTCAAATTCAATTCTAGTCTCGTCACCATTAGTAATGGCGGCAATACTTTCAAACCGGATTTCCGAGGCGAAATCTATTGTTTTGCCGCTAATCGCTTCGGGTAAATCTTCCAGTTCGATTTGCCGACCGGAAGCAATAATCACGGCGCGTTCCACCGCGTTTTCCAGTTCACGAATATTACCCGGAAAATCGTAAGCCGTTAATGCGCGCATCGCTTCGCGCGAAATGCCTGAAACAAAACGCCCGGTTTTCTGTTTGTAAAGCTCCAAAAAGTGGACGACCAGCATTGATACATCTTCGCGGCGCTCTCTGAGCGGCGGCAGCCGAATCGGAAAAACCGAAAGGCGGTAATATAAATCCCGGCGAAAATTGTTTTCTTCGATTGCCTTTTCAAGATCAATATTGGTGGCTGC
The DNA here is from genome assembly GCA_040005335.1 of Pyrinomonadaceae bacterium. Classification (GTDB taxonomy): domain Bacteria; phylum Acidobacteriota; class Blastocatellia; order Pyrinomonadales; family Pyrinomonadaceae; genus JBBQUS01. The sequence goes on from JBDTZD010000314.1 coordinate 10,385, forward strand.
AATAACCCGGACATCAGTTTTGACAATTTCATTGCCGCCAACACGTGTAAATTCACCATCCTGTAAAACTCTAAGCAAGCGAATTTGCGCCGAAAGACTCATTTCGCCGATTTCATCAAGGAACAGCGTGCCTCCGTCGGCTTCTTCGAAACGACCGCGGCGGCGGGTTCGCGCGTCGGTAAAAGCGCCTTTTTCATGTCCAAACAACTCGCTTTCCAGCAGACTTTCCGGGATTGCACCACAATTAAGACGGATATATGGCTTATCCTCGCGCCCCGAATTGTAATGAATTAAATTGGCAAGCAATTCTTTGCCCGTCCCGGATTCACCCGTCACCAAAACGGTTGTCGTCGTATCAGCGACGTTTAAGGCAAATTCAATGGCTCGGCGAATCGCTGCATTTTGACCGATAATTTGGTTGCCTTTGCCGCGCTCGAGCAGTGCGCTTTTAAGGCGCATCACTTCGGTCGAAAGCTGATCGCGCTCCAGAGCAGTCCCGATTTGATCGGCGATTCCTTCAACGAGAGCGATTTCGTGCGGCTCAAAACCACTTCGCTCCGCGCTCCAGACAAACCCGAGTAAACCAAATGATTGCCCGCCTACTTTGACTGGCGCAACCAATGCAGCGCGCCCCGACAGTTGTGAATTAAAAATAAATTTAATTGGCGGCGGCAAATCAGTGTCAAGAAGCTGCAGGTTTTCGCCTTTTTCGAGCAATTCGACCAGCACCGGGAAAGCGGTTAAATCGAGCGATTGACCGTGTGCGGAAATCATCCCGCGCACCGCATCGGTTTTCGCGTCGGGCGAGGTAACAAAAGCCGCGAGCGAGATTTTTTTGCCCCCTGCGTCAATCACGCCGAGGGCGCTGTAATCCGCTCCGACAATCTGGACGGCGCGTTCCAAAACGAGCGATGATACTTCACCGAAATCCGAGTGTGAGTTGAGCGTGTTGGCGATTTCGAGCAGAGCTTTGGTTCGAGTCGCGTCTCGTTCTTTCTCGATAAAATTGCTCGTATATTGATAGCCGACCGCGAGATGCTGCGCGATTGACTGCAAAAACTCGACTTCTTCGTCAAGCCACACGCGCGGTTTCTGCGTATCGTGAATGCCGAGCAAGCCTAAAACTTTGTCGCCCAGACGAATCGGCACGACCAGAAGCGAACGAGTTTTTAGCGACGCCGCCAGCAGCCGTGCTTTTTCATTTATTTCGGGTGATTTCGTATCGTTAAGACGAAGCGGTTTGGAAAAATCGAAATGTTCAGCCAGTTTGGCGGCACTCAATGGCAACGTCACGCCTACGGTTTTGGGAATTTTGGCGGACGCCCGCCATTCATGACTGATCCGAAGCTGGCGATCAGTCGTTAGTTGAATCACATCGCAGCGGTCGGCTTCCATCATCCGCCCAATTTCCGAAACTACTGCTTGGAGAAACCGGTCAAGGTCAAGAGCAGCGGGCAAATCTGCGGCAAGACGATCAATAATTCCTTCTCGCGCCTCGTGCATTTTGATTTGACGTTCAAGCGCGAGTGGGTCGGGTTTATGATTGGCAAATTCAGGCTTCAAATTAAAAAGTGAAAATTATAATTTCGGTTTTTAACATTCTAGCAAATCAAAACCCGTTAAACCACAAGTCTCGATTTAGGCATAGAAAACCAGGAGTTTTTGTTTTTTGAGAAACAAAAACTCCTGGTTTTCTATGCTGCCGAATTTGGCAAAACCTTGAACGTTCGCGCCTGACGCGAAATCTGAAAAAGGTCAAATTAAGATCAAAAGTTCCAGAAAGTTATTGAGTAATATGAAACTCCTCTTCTTTGTTAACTCTGCTTGCCAGAAATAATCCGGCGAAGGCAAGTGCGGCAATAATGCAAACTATTGCAATTATTAGTGATGTCATATTACCTGATGGATTTGCTCTAGTTACTGAACTAATGTAACCGTACATTTGCCAAGCACCGATAACTGCGGTGATCAAACCCAAAAGAATGTAGATGGCGTTTTTCATTTTCTTGAAACCCCCTAAAAAAGAGAAATGGATTTTGTTAAGAGAAAATCACTTCAAAAATGAAGCCGACCGACAATTTGTCGTTTGCGTGAACAATTCGCGCTTAAAATAAAGTATGTTGCCCTGCTTGTAAATATGAACAACCCAATCGTAACGCTAACACACAACAAAATCAAGATATTTAGGGCAAAAATTTTGTTACAGGAGCAACCGTTTATCGCCCGCCCGCCGGGTTACTTTTTCGCGGTCAAAGTATTCGAGCAGCGGAATCGCGTATTTGCGTGAAACTCCGGCTAAATCTTTAAATTGAGCTACCTCAATTACTTTATCCGGCGCGGCGGCAGCAAACTCGCGCATCTTCCCGACTAAATTAGTTAAATATTCTCGCCGAAAATAGAATTCCGGCGTCACGCGCACCAATTCTCCTGTGTCAAGCAACAACTGAAAAATTTTGCGGGCGTATTCTACCGTTACCTTGGTTCCGATAACTGCTTCGGCAAGCGCATTTTCCAAAACCGGAACTTCGAGTTTTGCTAGGGCATAGATTTGTTGGAGTTTGTTGAGCAATTCCTGATCAATCGGCGATAAGATGCGGTTATATGAAGCGGCGCAAACAATATCTTTCTCCGACGTAATTAGATCTCGTTTTTCCAGCTCACCTAACGCGCCGCGAAAAATCTCAATCGGCAAATGCGCGAAAACTTTCTCGCGCAAAGTTTCGCGTCCGATTCCCCTTGAGAGCGGTTCATGACGGTGATGCGACTCGATTTCGAGAAATGTTTTTTCAAGCAAATTTTCAAAAGCCGTGCGCGTCAGGAAAAATTCTTCGGCTTTAATAATCGACTTTTTAGCAATTACTTCCGACAAAATGTTTTCTAAAATTTCCTTGCGCCAGCCCGTTCGCGCCTGTAAATCGCTTGTAGTTAATCCGTGTTCGTCTGCTGTTTCGAGAAAAAGCCGAAGCTCGGTGTGTTTATCGTTTTGCGCGTTCGCTGCGAGCCATTTTTCAAGTCGCGTCCGTGTCGTCGCAAAATCCCGGCGGCGATGTTTTACCGCCAAACCATCGAGAATTCTGCCGCCCGCAATTGTGCGCTGCGGAGAATATGAGCGAACGATAAACCGCTCGTTTGGGACAGCAACTATTGGAGTTTCAAGTCGCAACTGTGCCAAACCTTTTTCGCCCACTGCAATCTCGTTCCGTTCATTCAATACTTGAACTCGAGCTAAAACTTCCACAGTTCCGACGTGAACTCTCACTCTTTGCCTTGATTTGAGAGAGCGGGGAGCATTGTTTAAGACTTCGATTTGAGCGTCGAAAATCTGCGTTTGGCGCAAATTATTTAACTCGGCGAGAACCATTCCGCGCTCAATTTCCGTGTAATCAATTCCTCCTAAATTAACTGCCGTTCGTTGTCCGGCGTGAGCCGCTACAACTGTTTTGCCGTAAGTTTGTACTCCGCGAACACGCACTTTTTTGGTGACAGAAGAATCTTTCCCCGGCAGTAATTCCATTTCAGCGCCTTCGGCAATTTCTCCGGACACCAAAGTTCCCGTGACAACTGCTCCAAAGCCTTTAATTGAAAAAGCACGGTCAATTGGAAGAAGCGTGACAGTTTCATTTTCGCGCACCGGAATTGTTTGCGCGGTATTTTTAAGAATTTCTTTTAGTTCTTCGATACCAGCGCCTGTTTTGGCACTAACCGAGATAACTGGAGCATTTTCGAGAAACGAGTTTTGGACAAGTTCAGCCGCCTCAAACCGGACAAGTTCGAGCAATTCTTCATCCACCAAATCGGTTTTGGTGAGGACAACAATTCCGGTTTTGACCTCGAGCAAGCGGCAAATATCGAAATGCTCTCGCGTTTGCGGCATCACACCTTCGTCTGCGGCGATGACTAAGGCGACCACGTCGATACCATGCGCACCGGCGAGCATATTTTTGACAAATTTTTCGTGACCGGGCACGTCTACAAATCCAAAACGGATGCCCTCCAAATTAAGCTCGGCAAAACCGAGATCAATCGTAATTCCGCGACGTTTTTCTTCGGGAAGCCGGTCGGCGTCAACACCCGTCAAAGCCCGGACAAGCGCAGTTTTTCCGTGGTCAATGTGTCCGGCTGTTCCGATAATTATATCCAAAGTTTAAGGTCCAAAGTACAAGGGAAATCTACAGTCAAGTTTAAACAGAAAAACAAAAAGTCCAAAGCGGAAAAAGGCTTTTCCGGTATTGGATTTTGAGGCTTTGAATTTTAATTTTGCCTAATAATTTGAAAAATCAATTCATAGTGAAAATTGTTTATCTGGTACTAAATAACCTAACGAAATTTTAACAATAAAATTGATATAAACTGCTTAGATGTAATAGAATGATCCGCATAAAAAGCGAATCTCTTCATTTGCGACAAATTTAGAAAATAAAAGCATTTTGCCAAAAACCATTCTCAAGATTTCTATCTGAAAGGAAAGACAATGATAATTATGAAAAAATTATGCTTCACCTTAGTTTTTGCATTCGTTTTTTTATCTGCAATTGTTGGAATCAGAGCCCAATCGCAGGTTTCGGCGTTCACGGGAAATTGGATACTGGATAAGGAAAAAACCAGCACTAGCAAAGATTTTCCCGAAAAATTGAAAAACTACAAAATGATGGTCGGCGGGAATGAGAATGCTCTCAAGGTTAAAAGCCAGATTGAGGGCAAGGTGGAAATTGAATCTGCGGGACACGGCAAGATTACCGCTGTCACAGAGAGTGCTAGTATGGCCCGCGGAGGAGCGGCGGCAGTATCTGGAATAGAGAGTGCCGGCAATACAGGAAAGATAAATTACGGCGGGACAATGGCGATATTTTTTACTACGAACGATGCCACCTATAACCTCAATGGCGAAGAAGTAAAGGTTGAAACTCCGCAAGGGTTAGTCAGAGTTAAAGCGAAACCTGATAAAAGCGGCAAAGGGCTGCAATTTACGACCATTCGCCGGATGAAAACACCGAATGGGGAAATAGAAATCTATATCCGGGAGGCGTGGAAACTTTCTGAAGATGGTAAATCGCTTAAACTACAAAGAACTATTGAAACGCCCACCGCCCGCGACGAAATTGTTATGACTCTGGCCAAAGTCGCTCAACAACCTCAATAATTTCTTTGCTCTCTAGTCGGGCATTGTCGCCTGGATTAAAAGCGGGTTGCGTTTGAAATTTAACAACTTCAAACGCAACCCGCTTTTATTGCGCTAATCTTAACCATTTTTAATTAATCAATTATTTCAAAATCAACCGACTGCGCGGTTGTTTGATTCGCGAGCAAATCCTTGACAATAATTTGTAAAACGTAATCGCCGGATTGCACATTTGGGTTTAATCGCAAATACGCATAGTCATTGACACGCGACCAATCTGCTTGTTTTTCAAGATCCGCCGGTTGCGGTTTTCCTTCTAACATTAATTTTCCGTCATGATACAAATTCATTTGAATTGAGAGTTTTGGCTGATTGGTAGTTTGGTCCAGTTGCGAGTTATAAATCGTGTAAGCATAAGCCAGAACAGCGCCGCGCCGAAAATGACGAATCGCCGGAACCGCAGTCGAAGCGGTTAAGGAAATCGCATTTTCCGGTTTGACGGCAGATGGAACGGAGAATTTCCCGCTCTGGTCAAGCTGAGCAACAGTTAAGCCGGACAAAAAGAGTTTATTCTTTTTAAGGTCGGGAACTTGCACTATCTGGCTGGCAGAGCCGAGCGTTCGGCTCGCGGCATCGCGCACGGCTACGCGAAAATTATACGTTCCGGCTTTTTTGACCGGCACGTCGGTTGTATAAATCAAACCGTTTTGCTTGATTAACGGAATTGCCGCCGCTTCGATTTTGAAGATATGCGTCCGGGTGAACTCATCAACCACTTCATTTTTTTCGTTAAGCGTTACTGCAACAACATCAAAAACCGCTTTTTTAAAACCGTTCGGCTCATCAACAAAAGTAATTTCGTTTCCTTCAAGATGCGTTAACGAACGGACGAGATTACCTTCAGTCGGTGTATTGACAAAAAACGCGGTCAGCTGCAAATTCAAACCCGCTCGCGGAAGCGGTGCGACAATCGCTTCGTAAAGTTCGCTCTCGTCGGTTCGCTTTTTCGGTTTCGTTGCTTCGTCGGTTTTGCCCAAAAAACCAGCGCGCGAAGAAACTTTCAGATCGGGACGCTTCAATTTTATTTCAATTTTATTAAAGTTTTTGCCTTTGAAAGTTTCGTCGTCGGGTTGGTAAGCAATCAAATAATAGCCCTTTTCCAAGCTAAGTGCGCGGCGGACGGGGACATCAAGAAAATTCTGATTTTGGTAAAAATTTCCGCCGGTTTCATTGGCGAGAAAAAACAAACCGTCCTGCGTGTTTCTAACCTCTGCCGAACGTGTCGCAACAACTTTGTCCGATGCGTTGACGTTTGAGGCGTCTATTGTCGAAACTTCGTCTCGTGCTTCGATCATTGAAGTATTGAATAACCCTCGCACGTCAATCGTGTTGAAAACTACCGAAGAGCGATTTGCCAAATCAGTCAAATCTCTTAAAACGTCAACTGCGCTGAGGAATTTCCCGTCTCTAGAGCGAAACGGCATTCCGTCAGACAAAAGAAAAACTACTTTGCGTCCGTTAACCCGTTCCAAACCGCGCACCACATAACGTAACACGCCGATTGTTCCCTCGACTTGGTTGTTTCGGCTGAAATCTTCCGATGCTTCACGAGTCCGGCGATCATCGCCCGATTCAATGGTCACGGATTTAGGTCCTTCAGGAGTCGCTTTGTTAAAGGTATTCGAGCGAGCCGCATCAAAAAAACTGCCGTCGCTCGAAGCGCAGGTTCCGGTCGGCGGATACCAGCGGATTTTGCGAGCAACACGCAGCAGCTGAGTTTTATCTGAAGTGTATTGTTGCAATAAACTGCTTCCGCCGCGCGTTTGATAAATTGATACCAAATCATTTGGCTGCATTTGTTCGTTGACGAATTTTTCGAGCGCCTCGCGCGAGGCGACCATTCCGACCTGCGAAGCTGTGCAATTTCCATCATCAACGATAAACGTGATAATTCGCCCTCCGCTGCTCGCCGGGCGCACATTCATAACAGGTGTTGGTGTAATAGCGGTTTTGTCCGCCTTTTTTGTTTCCCTTGTCGGCGTGTTTGTCGGGGATTCCGTACTGACGTAAGAAAAACTAACGATTTTCTGCGGTTTGCCATCCTGCAAAATCTCGAAATCGCTGGCAGTCAAATTTGTTACCGGCTTGCCGTCTTTGTCGGTCACAAGGGCGTCAAGCTGAACCAATTTGGTAGTAATCTTTACTACATCATCTTCGGCCGAAGGGGTTGGAGTTGGTGTTTGTCCATGCGCCGCCAGCGTGAAAACGAATACAAAAAGAATGGCGGTCAAGTTAATATTTTTCATGTTTTACTTCAAAAGATTCTCTTTCGAAACTTAAACTTACCTCAATCAATTTACTTTATAACTTCAAAATCAATCCACTGCGATGCAAGTTGATTTTTCTCTTTCAAAGACAAATCTTTGACAATGACTTGCAAAACGTAATCATCTGGCTGAATTGCTTTGCTGAGGGTAAAAATACCTTCTGCCAAAAGTCGTTGTAAGTCTGTTTGTTCAAGCAGTCTTACCCCTTTTTCTTTTGAAACAAAGATTTCTTTTCCGTCATGAAAAATCTTAAACTGCATGGTCAGATTGAGAGATTTAGTCGTTCTATTTAACTTTGCATTATAAATAGCGTAACCGAAGCGTACGTTCATTCCAGGGCGAAAGCTGCGAGTAGCAACGTCGCGCTGCTCGTCAGGCTGAAACTGTTTTTGGAAGACTGCGTTTTTGCTCTCAGCATTTTGAGGCCTAACGCGTTGCAGCAAGATACCTGAGATTGTTAGTTTGTCCCTTTTTAGATTCGGCACTTCAATAAACTGGCTGGCTGAACCGATCCGAGAGGTTGAGGTATCTCTCATGACCACACGCATTTGATAAGCGCCGGGCTTCTTTATCGGAACCGTAATGGTAGAAACAAAACCCTTTTCACGAATTTCCTGCAAAGTTTCGGCTCGCGCTTTGATGGTTTCCGTGCGGCTAACTTCGTCAACAACCATTCCATTGTCACCCAAAATCATTGCGACAACATCGAATGTAGCTTTTTCCCAACCGTCCGAGTCTTCGGCAAACTTTAAATCACCGCCCTTAATGTAAACTAATGAGCGCATAAAATTGCCCGTTTTTGCATCATCTGCAAACAATGAAGTTAAACGTATATCAATCTCACCCGAACTTAACGGCGAAGTTAAAGCGGCTAAAATTTGTTGGTGCGGAGTTTTAGGTTGTGGTTTTGCATCTTCGTCTTTGACGCCGTAAAATCCGCTCCGATAACGAACGCGTAAATCGGGGCGCTTTAATTTAATATTTAGTTTCTAAGTACGGGACAAAAATTTGATATTTGAAAAATAGTTGTCATTGAGTTGT